>JBJEBO010000452.1:0-1551 GCA_051870155.1 Candidatus Cryptobacteroides sp. | reverse complement strand
CCCTAATGATATTGAGTCCATCTCTGTCATCAAGGATGCCGCTGCCGCTGCCGTTTATGGTGCACGTGCTGCCTTCGGTGTAATCCTTGTGACCACCAAGAGCGGTAAAGTTGCTGACGGAAAAGCAACAGTACGTTATAGCGGACGCTTCGGATGGGAAGAGCCTACCACCTCAACAGATTATGAAACAAGAGGTTACTGGTCAGTCTATACGATTAACAAATTCCGTATGGCTTCTGAGGGCAACCTTTATGTTAAATATGACGACTACGATATGCAGCAGTTGCTTGCCCGTGTCAATGATGTCACCGAAAATCCAGACCGCCCTTGGGTTGTAGAGCGTGTCGTGAATGGTGAGAAACAGTGGCGCTACTATGGTAACAACGACTGGTGGCACACTCTCTTCAATGACAGGCACCCTGTTCAGCAGCACAACATCTCCCTCTCAGGAGGAAACAAATCCGTGAAATATTTCGTTTCAGGAGGTTATGACCGTCAGACCGGTATCATCAAACAGAACCCTGACGTATTCAACAAATACAACATCCGATCAAAGGTTGATTTCGACATCAACAAGTATATGAAGTTCAGCAACAACACTTCATTCTACAGTTCAACCTACAGTTTCATCGGAGTGGACAATGTTGAGAACGCAATCGCATACAGTGCGGCTCACGCCCTTCCTATCTTCCCTACCCAGAACCCGGACGGCTCTTGGGTCTACAAGCTCAAAAACTTCTTCAACTCAGACTATGCTGTCGGCAACGGTCGTCACATCGTTATGAGTGAGCAGAACAACAAGAACTTCGACAGGAAGACTGATTTCGCGAATACCTCAGAACTCACCATCACCCCTGTGAAAGGTCTCTCAATCGTAGGAAACTTCACATATCGTTTCCACCAGGACAGGAACACCCGCAGAAAAACCAATTTCTACTACAGGCGTATTCCGGACGGAGACCTTGAGGTCTATGACTCAGGCGCCGGAGAGAACTCACTCCTCGAACAAAGCTATACCTATAATTATTATTCTGCGAACATTTTCGCAACCTATAAGAACACATTCGCTGAAAAGCACAATCTTTCAGTGATGGTCGGTGGAAACTGGGAATCACAGCACAGGAAGGATGTAGGAGCAAAAGGTTATTACCTCCTCGCAGACAATATGTCCGACCTCAACCTCGTGGGTACAAATGCCAATGGTGAGACAGTTATGACTGTTACCGGAGGTCAGAGCGAATATGCCCTCCTGGGCTTTTTCGGACGTATCAACTACGACTTCGCAGGCAGATACCTTGTTGAAATCTCCGGACGTTATGACGGAACCTCACGTTTTGCTAAAGGACAGCGCTGGGGTCTCTTCCCTTCAGGATCCATCGGATGGAGAATTTCAGAGGAGCCTTTCTTCGCACCTGCAAAGAAAGTCGTTGACAACTTGAAGATCCGTGCTTCCTATGGTTCACTCGGTAACCAGAATGTGTCAAACGATATTGCATACCGTACAATCTCCCTCCACAACTTTGCAGCATACAACTTTGGTGAAGGCAGCAC
>JBJEBO010000451.1:0-1552 GCA_051870155.1 Candidatus Cryptobacteroides sp. | reverse complement strand
CGCAGCAGCGGAGGAGATTTCTTTGAGGCTATGGGCTTTCGCTATTTTGGACCTATTGACGGCAATGACATTGATCAGGTTGTTAGCACCTTGCACAGGCTCAAGAATCTTGGCGGTCCTCTTCTTCTCCATACTATAACCAAAAAGGGCAAAGGTTATGCTCCTGCAGAGGAAAATCAGACATTGTGGCACGCCCCGGGCCTTTTTGACCCCGAGACAGGAAAGAGGAAAAACAGCAAGAATGGGGTGGCGCGCTATCAGGATGTGTTTGGCCGGGTGCTTCTTGAACTTGCAAAGAGCAATCCAAAAATTGTGGGTATAACTCCGGCGATGGCCTCCGGATGTGGGATGAATCTTCTTGCCTCTGAAATGCCGGAAAGATTCTATGACGTTGGCATCGAGGAGGAGCACGCGGTCACTTTTTCAGCCGGGCTGGCGGCAAATGGGATGAAACCGTTCTGTAATATATATTCATCGTTCTCGCAACGCGCATACGACCAGATTATTCACGATGTGGCTCTTCAGAAGTTAGGCGTCGTCCTTTGCTTTGACAGGGGAGGACTTGTCGGGGAGGATGGTGCGACCCATCACGGATGCTATGATATGGCTGCATACAGGAGTATCCCTGGAGCGGTGATCGCAGTTCCGCGCAATGAGATTGAGTTGAAGAATATGATGTACACGGCCTCTTTAGCAGAGACTGGACCATTTATTATAAGGTATCCGCGCGGAGGGGGAGAAGGTGTGGATTGGGAAAATGCATCGTATGAGCAGATGCAGCCGGGAAAGGCGGAGTTGCTATGTAATGGTGAGGATTTGGCTGTTGTTGCGGCCGGACCGTTTGCCAATCGTGCGCTTGATGCTGCAATAGAATTTGCTGCCGTAACAGGTAAGTCACCGGCTATATATAATATAAGGTATATAAAGCCGATTGACGGAGAGGTGCTTGATAGGATCGCCCGTGAGTTCAAGACCGTTCTCACTATTGAGGACGGATGTGTCGCAGGAGGACTGTTCGGAGCTGTGTCTGAATATATGTCAGCGAGGGGATGTGGGGTGAAAGTTGTACCTACTGGAATACCGGACAGGTTCATTTCTCAGGGCACGCAAAAGGAATTAAGGGCCGAATGCGGGCTTGATAAAGAGCATATTTTAGCCCTGATTCGTGAGGAATTTGAAAAAATATGGCAAAAAACTTCAAAAAGTTTTGGAGAATAAGAATTAATGTCTATCTTTGCAATCCGTTTCGGGAAACATTGAGCGGAACGCAAACGGAAATGCCGATGTAGCTCAGTTGGCTAGAGCACGTGATTTGTAATCTCGGGGTCGTGGGTTCGACTCCCTCCATCGGCTCAAAGTTCTTTAACAGAATTTTCGAAGTTTATTTTTGCGGGATTTCGAGGCGGGCGAGTGAGGAGGAAGGGAGTTACCTGGAGGTAATGACCGCCCGACGATACGAAGTCCAACGAAGAAATCGCCAAAAAGAAACGAGAAAACGGGAGAATACCAGAGTGGCCAAATGGGGCAGACTGTAAATCTGCTGGTTTATACC
>JBJEBO010000450.1:0-1552 GCA_051870155.1 Candidatus Cryptobacteroides sp. | reverse complement strand
ACCGACAGCTCGTGGATGCGGTATTTGGAGAGAGTGTCGCGGTGGCTGTCCAGCTCGTAGAGTACCTGCCTGCCGCTGACTAGCTTGTGCGATGACACGCTCTGGCGGAATGCGTTCGCTGCCTTCGGCCCGACTATGCTGCATATCGCCTTGTAGTGCACGTCAGTAAGCTTCTTGCATCCCGTGATGATGTCAGACACCCTCTTCCAGCCTCGCCTGTCCGGGGTCTTCTCCAGCCCCGTGTCCGCACCCTCCTTGGCGTCGGGGTTCTTGTCCAGCCAGATGCCGTTCTCCTGGATGAAGTCCGTCACGCGCGAATCGACTCCCACACCCTTGGCCCAGAGGAGCCATTCCTGCACCGTAGGGACGAACTGCACGATGTTGAACCTTGACACCAGTGCCGGATCGAGGTCGGTGAGCTGATACTGGTCGCCTTCATTGACCGCTGCGATGACGCGGCTTCCCTCGGGAAGGGCCCTTCCGGCGAGACGGCGGTTCAGGGCGAGGTCCATTATGGTCTGGAGTATCTCCGGACGTGCGCGGTTCAGCTCATCGAGGAAGAGGACGACCGGCCTGCCATGGGCGGGGAACCAGTAGGGCGGCATGAATTCTGTCTTTCCGGTCTGTTCGTTCTTGCGGGGAAGTCCTATGAGGTCGCCCGGGTCGCTCATCTGGCCGAGGAAGAGGGCCACCACGTTCATCCCCTTCTCAGAGAAGTATGAAGTGAGTATCTCCGATTTGCCTATGCCGTGATTGCCCACGAGCATCAGGTTGTGCTCCGCCGGAGTGATGTCCAGCAGCTGCCTCAGTTCAGTGATGTTTGCTTTGATGTTTGCCATTGCCGTATTGTTTTATGCTGCGAAGGTAGGAGTCTCCGTTGCAAAAATATGGCAGCGTGGCTATTATGTCAGATTGCCGAAATCTTGCATTGCAAACCGTTTATTTTGTATTGTGAATACAATGGCTGATATGAAGGAAAAAGAATTGTATGATGACGAGCTTCTTGAATCTCTTGTGGAAGATATTCGCTTTTTTGCTGATGGGCTGGAAAGCCCGGAAGAGGGAGCTGCTTACAGTGTCAAGAAGGTAAAGGATGCCATCACTGGCGGTGTGCGCCTTAAGCCTGTCTGGGATGCCGCTCTGAAAGGCCATAGCCTCGAATTTGCGGTCCGTAACTGGCATATATACCTGTTCCTTTGTGAAGGGTTTCTTCAGGTCGGTTGGGAAACAATCCCTCTCCCAACTTTTGAAACGGCCGTGGCGACCCTGAACTACCTTGAAAGGATTCTTCCCGAATATATTCAGCACAGGAGGGAGAAAGCAAAACTTGAAAAAGATAGGGTTAAGAAACTGAATGTGGTATGCGAGACTATCGTGATGCCGGTCCTCGGACCTTTGGCTGAGAAAGCCTCGATGACCTGTAGGGTCCGCGCAAGGAATGACTCCGTTTCCATAGTCCTGAAAGACAGAAAGGGCAAAAGCCGCTCCTTCAGAATAGGTTTCGAAAGGCCGATCCAGGAATCCCTCGACCCGGCAAAGGAGTACCTTCAGT
>JBJEBO010000449.1:0-7311 GCA_051870155.1 Candidatus Cryptobacteroides sp. | reverse complement strand
CCGCTGCCCTTTCGCTCTAAATTACACCGGAGCCGAGCATCTCGTCACCATCGTACCAGACAGCGAACTGCCCTGGGGTGATGCCACGCTGAGGAGTGTCAAAAAGGATATACATCCCATTCTCCCTCATAATGACCGTTGCATTCTGCAGAGGCTGGCGATAACGGATTCTTACCCTGTAGCGTCTCATTTCCCCAGGCTGCATCCTCAAGTCCTCCCTTATCCAATGAATCTCGTCAGGAGCTACACGGAGACAACTGCGTGAAAGTCCCTTATGTGTATGACCTTCACCGACATAGATGATATTAGACGGGATATCTGTCGCTATTACGAAAAGCGAATCCTTATGCCCTCCCACGTTCAGTCCCTTCCTCTGACCTATAGTATAGAACTGCGCCCCGTCGTGGCGTCCGATGATTTTACCAAAAGGATTTTCTTTGTATCTGGTCTTTTTGATATGCTTCTTGCCGCTTCGGTAAGTTTCCGTCTCAAATTTGATATCATAAGACACCGGTTGCGACAATTTCAGCAGCACCTCATCTCCCAAAGCAGCAATCTTCTCAATTGAAAAAGGACATCCTCCATTCACCACCGGCTGTCCCTTATCTTCCGAAATATAACCGGTTATCATCTCCGGCTCCTCGGAAGCATTCTCCATTATTGAGGCAAGAGTATTATGAATGAAGTTATACTGTTCATTATCAGTATAATATGAATCATACACCTCAACAATATCTCCTTCCACCGGAACAAGTTTCTGTTGCAAAAATGTAGGCAAATCCACCTTCCCGACGAAACATATTCCCTGTGAATCCTTTTTATCGGCCGACTGGAGGTCCGCCTCACGCGCAATTTCCCTCACTTGCGGCTTCAAAAGATCCCCTATAGGGAATATCGCCTTGGAAAGCTGTTCCTGCGAAAGTTGGCAAAGGAAATAGCTCTGGTCCTTGTTCGGATCGTTTCCCGCCAATATCCTGTAAACGGTCTCACCTGCCTCATTCACGAACTCCTCCTTCCGGCAATAATGACCGGTCGCCACCATCTCTGCCCCGAGCTTTTCGGCACATTTCAAAAAAGCATCGAACTTTATCTCCCTGTTGCACAACACATCCGGATTCGGCGTCCTTCCTTTTGAATACTCGTCGAACATATAATCGACCACCCTCTTCCTATATTCTTTGCTCAAATCCACGAAATAGAAAGGTATTCCGATTCTCCTTGCCACCATCTCCGCTACAAAACGGTCCTCTTCCCACTCGCAGTCGCCGTGGAGGGTGGTGGATGCATCATTCCAATTTTGCATAAAAAGTGCGAAAACATCATAACCCTGCTGCTTGAGAAGCAGCGCCGCCACACTTGAATCGACTCCTCCGGAAAGACCTACACATACTTTTTTCATTGCAAAATGTTCGATTTTGGAACCCTGAAGTTCGTTTTTGTTACAAAAAACATTATATTTGTGATTGACTGTATTACAGCATATCATCTGAAATACAAATATAAAGACTTTTTCGGAATTGATAATATGACAAAAAAGGAAATAAAAATCAGTTATGCAGTTTACTGTTCCGTTGATGAGATGGAAGCTGCTGACCGTGAATTGGTTGAAGCAGCCATCAAAGCCACCGGAGGGTCATACGCCCCATATTCCAACTTCAATGTCGGGGCTGCTGTGAGACTTGACGACGGCAAAATCGTATGCGGGAGCAACCAGGAAAACGCCGCGTTCCCGTCAGGACTTTGTGCAGAGCGCACCGCAATGTTCTATGCCAATGCGACTTATCCTGATTCAGCAATGGTCTCCTTAGCCATTGCCGGAGGACAAAACGGAATATTATGCGATAATCCGGCCACCCCTTGCGGCGCCTGCAGACAGGTTATGGCAGAATACCAAAAGAAAGGCGGCAAGCCGATGAGCGTAATCCTCGTCGGAAAAGAAGTAATATGGAAATTCGACCGTGTGGATGATCTTCTTCCGTTGATTTTCGACAGCATTTAGAAATGGTGAGAAGATTCCTATGGACCTTTTCACCAGATTTGCAAAATAATCTATTGCGGTTATTCATTTTTTGATTACCTTTGCATTCGGGTAAGTCATACACGACCAGCTCCCTCTGAACTCCCCCAGGGCCGGAAGGCAGCAAGGGCAGGAGGTTGTAGCGGTGCGATGTATCCAGCTTACCCTTTTTTTTGTACCCATTTACGAAATGAGGGTGACTCAACTGTCACCAACCATTTATGTCCACATTACCAAAGTCTTAATCCTGTTATGAATATCTGGTATATACTCGCCATAGTGTTTGCAGCAGCAGCCTCAGCTGCAGTTTCAATCATCGCAACAAATTCAAAATCAAAGAAAAGGCTCGAAGAGAAGGCAAAGGAAGCCGAAGGATTGAAGGCTGACCTGGGCGCGAAATGCGCAGAATTGGAGATGGAGAGGAAATTGTTTGCAGAAAAGTCCTCTTCTGACAGGAAACTCGCCGAACAGGAAAAGATTCACCTTCAAAACCGTATTGAAGAGTTGCAGGTCTCACACGAAAAAAACGTCGCTACAATTAATGAGGCACATTCAAAGGCGATGGAGGATTTGAGGGAAAGTCAGGCAAAAACAATTGAAGAAATGAAGGCAAGCCACGCAAAGGCGATGGAGGAAGTGCGTGGGAGTCATTCCAAAGCAATCGAGGAATTGAAGCAGAATCAGGAGAAGCAGATGCAGGGAGTAATCGCCCAGATGAAGTCGGAGACGGAGAAATTATTGAAACAGAGGGAGGAAGAGTTGACCAAGGGCAACAAAAACACAATGGATGACATTCTCAAGCCTCTGAAGGAGAGTATGGATAATATGCAGAAGGCGATGAGGGACAACCAGGAAGCCCATATCAAGAACACCACCGAACTATCCAAGCAGCTGGAGCAGGCGGTGAAGGATATGGAGCAGAAAACCTCCGACATCGGCCAGAAGGCGGACAACCTTTCCGAAGCGCTTACAGGCAAACCGAAGGTCCAGGGTTGCTTCGGGGAGAATTTCCTTGATGCGATGCTGGCAAACGAAGGATTGACAGAAGGAATACATTATTCAAGGGAAGCAGCCAACGAAGACAGGAGCCGTCCAGACTTCGTTTTCCATTTCAAGGAGGGAATGGAACAGAAAGACCTGATTGTGGACTCAAAAGTTTCGCTGACGGCATACGTCAATTATGTGAATGCGGAAGATGAATTTACACGGAAAGCAGCGATGGCGGAGCATCTGAAAAGCATCCACAAGCATATTGACGAACTTGCCTCGAAGGAATATGCCAAGAAGAACAGCAAATCCTTCGCCGACTATGTGGTGATGTTTATGCCGATAGGAGCGGCCCTGCAGGCAGCGATGACTGAAGAGCCGATGCTCTGGCAGGACGCCTACAAGAAGGGAGTGCTGATAACCACGGAGCAGACCATAATGCCATTCCTGAAAATCATCCAGCTCACCTGGACCAAATACAGCCACGACACGAATCTACTTGAAATAACAAAGGCGGCGGAGAATATGATAGACCGTGTCGCGGCATTTTATGACTCATACAAAGAACTCGGGACCAAGCTCAGAGGCGTATATAAGACCTACGACGAAGGCGTAAAGAAGCTAAAAGACGACGGCTACAGCATCACGACTTCAGCCCGCCAGGTGATGAGCATCGGCATAAAACGTTCCAAAGGCAAGGAATTCACCGTCCCTCAGGAGCGGATTCTTCCGGAAGAATAGAAGATTCCATTAGTAATTGGGCAAGTATCCATAAGTCATCCTGTGTCTTTACAGACTGTGCCACCTCATTCTGCAATTCCAGTCCCATTTTCTCATCAAAGAAAAGTTCCGGAGTAATGCCTTGATTGATTAATGATTTATCACTCATATCCATAACTCTAACTCAAGTTTCGCAAATGCGAAACTTCAATAACTCTAATTATTAAATCTTTATATTAATAGAGTTATATCAAGGCATAAATCTTTCAGCGGTCAATGAGTTTCTTTATAAATCTCAAGAAACATCCTGATTGCCCTGTGCTTGATATTATAGATATTGCTTACATTAGTTTCCAATATTTGGGCAATCTCCTCTGCTGAGTACCCATAGACAAGATTCATTGAAAGTACTCCTGCATATCTTCTGTTTGGCATCATTGCTATGACACGGTTTACATCCAATCTGATCTCATCCGAGGAAATAACCTCAACTCCTTCCCTATCAAAAGTACTCATCGTATCAGTTGTCTCCAGCCTATCGTTCTTAATGCATTGTCTTGTGAAATGATGCCAAGCCACGGTTCTAACCCAAGTTGCAAGACGCGCTCCTCCGATTCCTTTATATGAATCCAGAATGCTCCATTCATTTCGACTCAACAGAATGTAAAGTTCATTGACCAATTCATCATAATCAGCAGTCCCCTTGAAAAGTGCAAACCTGATATGCTCGATAATCCCTTTCATTTCCACATAAAAGAAGCGGTGCACACATACATCGTGGATCTCTGGAGCAGATGATTTGAGTCCCCTTATTATCAATTCATCAATCGGGTTGATACATTTGTTGTCGTCTGTCTGTTTCATAACGGTGTCTCTTGTTAGTTTTCACCGTTAATACCTCAGACTTAAAAATGTAACCCATCAAAACGGAATTTATTTAAAAAATTCTTAATCCAGCAAAACGAAACCAGCCCAATAATATGGTGAACGATATTTATTTCTGACATTGATGCGAGCATCACAAAATGCTTTTCTGACATCACCGTCTTTCAGGAGCGAACGATAGAAAAAAGTCATAAAGTCCTGTGATGCAGAATCGTCCACATTCCATAAAGTCATCAGAATCGTCCCTGCACCTGCTTTCTTAAATGCACGTTGAAGCCCATATATACCCTCCTTGGCAATTTCTCCGCTTCCCGATTTGCAAAGAGCCAAAATAACAATATCGGTTCCGGACAAGTCCATACCGGCAATTTCTCCCGCAGCCAATTTTCCATCAGCCAACACAATTCCATTACGCATCATTGATTTTGACGAAGCAAGAATCTGGTCTTCTCTGTCACCGATTGGATCATAAGAAAAACCGTGGGTAGCCAAATGAAGTACATCAGGAGAATTGGCATCAAGAGAAGTGAATGAAGAAATGGAAGCAGTTTTTCCTGAATAAACCGTCACATCCGCGCCCCGGTTTTGCAACAATTTTCCAACGATGTCCACTTCCCTACCGGACATCGGCAGGTCATCATATTGGATATCAGAATAATCGATTCCTCCATACAGAGCCGCATCCCGAGGATTTGCCATTGTGGAAACATAGTCCATAGCTTCCCTTGCCGAGGTTAGCCGGACAATGTCCACCTTATCTCCCAAACGCTCTCCATCAGGTCGGACGAGAGCCTCAACTGCAATCCGATGCAAATTACCGGATGGAACAAAAAACACGGTAGAACAACCTTCCAACTTCTTTTCCATAGGCTCCCAGATAATCTTATATGCAGCCCGGGCATTGTCAGAAGCATATAATAAATCCGGTCGCGAAAGCGGAACCTTCAAAGAATCAAGCTGATCCTGGGTGAAGACAAGCATCAATTCAGGATAAGACATCCCTTTTTTGATTACAAAGGCAAGATATTTATGTATTCCAGAGTCAGAGACAAAGTCAGTAAAATCAACAACTGCCTCATTTTCAGACAATGAGCCACAAATATCAGAATAGGAAACATCCATAAAAGAGGTATAATCCACAAATGCCGAGCATTTTTCAGCCAGTGAGACCTCAGAAGCCCTCAAGGCTGTATAAAGCTCCGCCCGGCTGTCAGGTGCCGCTTCAGACAGTTTTTTCTCGATTTCAAGAATTTGGGAATACAAGTTCATAACGGTTGTATCCGCCTCATTTTTAATGGTCTGAGCTATTGATTTGTCTGTAGCAAGCATCAATCCCTTGGACAACAAAAGGGCATCGTATGACGCGGCAGTAAATTCATCACAAAAATGCCCGGCTGCAATTCCATAGGCTGCCATCTGGAAATTCATCAATGACAATTCCTGCCATAACTGTTCTCTGGACTGCTTCGATGCATATTTCCATTGCGAACGGATTATCTCACGATTCATCTGCACCGCCTGAATGAAGTGTTTCGACCCCTCATCAATTTTCCCACAGAAAGCCTCGATATTTGCAAGGTATGACAAGGCTTCCACATACTCCTTTGACGGATTGCCATATAAAGATGCACAAATATCAACCATTCGTGAATAATAGTCGAGAGACTCCTCGTTCCGTCCCATCTGATATAGAATCCCGGCAATAAGCAGCCCCACTTCATACTCCTGTGTCTTGTCTCCTTCGGCATATAATTCCGCTTTATGCAGATAAGTCAAAGCAGTCTGCAATTCCCCTGCCCTCTTGAATATCATTCCCAAATATGTACAACATACCCTCCTGTTATTGTCACTCATCATATCTGATTCAAAATATTCTTCAACATTTGCCAAACATTGATTCAAGCTGTCAATATCCTTTATTTCAGCATAACACCACATCATATCGAAAAGAGCCAATGTTATGTCAAATATATCCGATGAATATTTTTCCAGCAGCTCATATCTCTTCTTTGCCCAAGTTAAAGCAATGTCATAATCTCCGCAAGAACGGTAAACAGAGTGATTCAATACACACGACTTATAATAAGAACCGAATTGCTTGTCCTTAGGCATCAACTTCGTAAGTTCCACATATTTGTCCGCACAGGTCTTTGCAAATTCATAATTATGAGATCGGACGGCATCATTTGCCATTACATAAAATCCATCCATCTTGACTTTTAAATCAGATGTTGAATCATAAAGATTGAAAAGCTCCGACAAGATTTTCTCCACTAAAGCGTAATCGCATTTCTTTTCCGCAAGTTCCTTTTTGTATTTCAGGATATCCGCAATGGTTTTGATATTATCCGTCTTTTCCGACAATGCAGAACAAGTATCAAGAATTTTTTCCGCCTCACTGAAATGAGACATTCTAAATTCGCAGTCGGCAGCAAACAAGAGAGATGATATCTGATCGTCAACTAAAGAAGCCCGCTCGTAAAAAGATGCTGCATCAAGGAAATGATTTCGCGCTGCCTCGAAATTGAATTTGACATATTCATCGGCAGCCATCTTGCTTTGGACCATTCCCTTATCGACCTGCGCCTGCAAATCCAGACAAGACAGAAGACATACAGCCACTATTGATATTATAGTTAGGATATTTTTCATATTCGGCTCCTGCGTTAAATTTACTTGCGTATCTTAAGTTTTTTCATCAA
>JBJEBO010000448.1:0-1556 GCA_051870155.1 Candidatus Cryptobacteroides sp. | reverse complement strand
GAGCGGAAAACGGGATTCGAACCCGCGACCCTCAGCTTGGGAAGCTGATGCTCTACCAACTGAGCTATTTCCGCAAACGGATTGCAAATATAATCATTTTTCCATTAATGCAATCAAAAAATTCGGAATATTGATTGGGTGACCTCAACGCAAATCCGTGATGACATAAGAGGAATCAAAGGCATTCTCCGAAGGAGCGAAATCCGACAGACTCCCTTTGGAAACAGCAGAAAAGGATACAATCGAAACATTGGTCTTTGTCCCGTCTGAAAGAAGGACCTGCATCCCTGCCGGAACTGACTTGTTCATATAAACAGTCAAGTATTTAATCGCAGCGGATTTGTCCGCAGGAGTGAGACTGTATGAGATTACACTTTTGCCATCAAAAGAAGCGGACTTTCCGGACGGATTCCAGGTGAATGAGTCTGCGAGCGAAGAGGAAAGCACCGCCGGATTGAAAACTATGTCAGACGCATCCTGAACAGGCTCTATAACCACCTCACGCGCCTGTGTGTCCACCGTCCACCTTTCTTTTCCATCACAATAAATCTCCAATCCATCACCGGAAAGGATGAAACATCCATCCTGAACAGTAGCTGTTCCGCTGCCTGAAACCGGCACTCCCCTGCTCTCTGCCTTGTATGTATAGTCGAAAACCATGCGGGAGGACGAGGCATTATCGACAAAAGTCCTGAGATAATCCGTCTGTGCAAAAGCCGAAGAAAAGGCTATGCACAGAAGGGATATGATAAAAGACAATCGTTTCATAATCAATGGTTCATATAAGCATCCAATATACCTTCGAGGGTGGCGAGGTCCGGGACCAGCACCTGTCTCGGCTTGGATCCGTCCTGAGGTCCGACAATTCCTGCCGCCTCCAGCTGATCCATAACTCTACCAGCTCTTGCATAACCCATACCAAGCTTGCGCTGAAGGGTGGATGTTGAACCGATTTGATTGATTACTACCATTTCAGCCGCAGCCTTGAACATTTCGTCAAGATTCTGCATATCTACCATTCCACCACCTGAATCAGCATCCGAACCGCTGTCCGGAGCCGGCAGATAGAATGGAGTGTTGTAATGTTCTTTGTAACCGGTCTGGTTGCCAATGAATTTGGTGATGCTGTCGATCTCATCCGAACTGATATAGGCACACTGTACCCTCTCCATATCCATTCCGGCCCAATACAGAAGGTCCCCCTTTCCGATGAGCCTCTCAGCACCAGGTTTATCGAGAATGACGGTGGAATCCATTCTTGAAGAGGTTCTGAAGGCAATACGCATAGGGAAGTTGGACTTGATCAGACCCGTAATCACATTCACGGACGGCCTTTGGGTGGCTATGATTACGTGGATTCCGGCGGCCCTACCTTTCTGTGCGAGTCTGATGATGGAGGACATAATGCTGTTAGCCATCTTCTTCGAATCGGCTCCTGAGCCGGACATAATGAGGTCTGAATACTCATCGATAACAACCACAAGATATGGCATAAAGTGATGACCATCAGTAGGAAGCAGATGCCTATCCTTAAATTTCTCGTTATATAACTTGAT
>JBJEBO010000447.1:0-7350 GCA_051870155.1 Candidatus Cryptobacteroides sp. | reverse complement strand
AGCCCCGCGCCACCTTCGGTTAACAGTCAGGATAGGGGTACCTGAGTAGTTACATTTATTCAATTATGAGAAAAACAATGACTTTGGCGGCATTGCTCCTTTCAGTTGCCGCCTTCGCACAACCAAGGGTTACATCCTCAAATATAGAACTCGTCCTTGATGCCAAGGAAGGAAAGGAACTGAAAATGACATATTTCGGTTCAAAACTTAATGATGTGGACTTCAATGCACTGTCATCGGCCTCATCACGCCGCGACGTTTATCCTGCTTATGGAATGAATTGTACGGCTGAAAGTGCCCTCGGTGTGACACATTCTGACGGAAGTCTCGCCACCCAGCTTGTGGTGGAGAAATGGTCGCAGGAGGATACTCCCCAGGCTCAAATTACACGCATCGTCCTCAAGGATAAGGTGTATCCGTTCTATGTGACCGTATGCTATCGCGCTTGGAAAGATGCAGATATGATTGAGACCTGGGCTGAGATTGAGAACAGGGAAAAGAAGCCTGTCACCTTGACCCGATTCGACTCAGGATATCTTCCTGTTCGCCGCGGACAGGTGTGGTTGAGCAGTCTCTATGGTTCCTGGGCGAATGAAGGCAGGCTCTGCACCGAACCTCTTGAGCCGGGAATGAAGGTGATAAAGAACAAGGATGGAGTCCGCAATGCCCAGACCTCCCATTCAGAGATTATGCTTTCCCTCGACGGCAAACCGCAGGAAAACCACGGCAGGGTCATCGGAGCAGCTCTTTGCTACAGTGGCAACTATGAACTCCGCATCGATACCGACAATGGCAACTGGCACCATTTCTTTGCCGGCATAAATCCGGATAATTCATATTACAAGCTTGCTTCCAAAGAGGTCTTCAAGACCCCTGTACTTGCACTCACATACAGCGAGGAAGGTTTGAGCGGGGCAAGCCGCAATTTCCACAAATGGGCACGCGCACATCGTCTTGCACACGGAGACAAACTCCGTAAAGTGCTGCTGAACAGCTGGGAAGGCGTATATTTCGACATCAATGAAGCCGGAATGGACCAGATGATGGGCGATATCGCATCAATGGGCGGAGAACTTTTCGTGATGGATGACGGATGGTTCGGAGTGAAATATCCGAGACTCAATGACACAAGTTCCCTCGGTGACTGGGATGTGGACAGGAACAAGCTTCCAAACGGGGTGCCCGGTCTCGTGCAGATGGCAGACAAGCACGGAATCAAATTCGGAATATGGATTGAGCCGGAGATGACAAATTCTGTGAGTGAACTTTATGAGAAGCATCCGGACTGGATTATTAAGGCTCCGGAGCGTGAGGCAACCAAGGGACGCGGCAAGACTCAGCTCGTCCTCGACCTTGGTAATCCTGCAGTCCAGGACTTCGTGTTCAAGGTATTCGACGACATTATGGCTGAGAATCCTGACATCGACTATATCAAGTGGGACGCCAATATGTCCATCCTGAACCACGGTTCACAATATCTTACAGCCGACAAGCAGAGCCATCTCTATATCGAATATCACAGGGGCTTCGCCGCTGTCTGCGACCGGATTCGTGCAAAATATCCTGATGTAACCGTCCAGGCTTGTGCAAGCGGCGGAGGAAGGGCAAACTACGGAGTGCTGCCTTGGTTCGACGAGTTTTGGGTGAGCGACAACACCGATGCCCTCCAGAGAGTATATATGCAGTGGGGCACATCCTATTTCTTCCCTGCAATGGCTATGGCATCTCATATCAGTGCCGCTCCTAACCATCAGACAGGCAGGACAATACCTCTCAAGTACAGGATTGATGTTGCAATGAGTGGCCGACTTGGAATGGAAATCCAGCCGAAGAATATGACTGCGGACGAAATAGCACTTTGCCGCAATGCCATTTCAGAATACAAGATGATCCGTCCAGTTGTCCAATTGGGAGATATCTACAGGCTTGTGTCTCCGTATGACGGTCTCGGAGTTGCTTCTTTGATGTTCTGCTCTCCTGAAAAGGACAAGGCTGTGTTCTATTGGTGGAAAACCGAGCATTTCTACAATCAGCATCTTCTCCGTGTCCCGATGGCGGGACTCGACCCGGATAAGGTTTATACCGTAAAGGAACTCAATCGTATAGATCCGAAGCCTCTTTCTTTTGAAGGGAAGTCATTTACAGGCAAATTCTTGATGGAGAACGGTCTTGAACTTCCTGACAAACATTCGTCCGATTTGTCGAAAGACTGGTCGAGCCGGGTGCTTTATCTTGTGGCAGACTGATTTTTTTTATAATTTTGCCGCCGAACCCGCCGGTTCCGCCCGATCATTTTGGCGGAACCGTGGTTTTGGATTTGTAAATAGTTGATATTGATGCAAGTACCTGATATGATCATTGCAATCGACGGCTATTCTTCCACAGGGAAGAGTTCTTTTGCCAAGATGATTGCCTCTGAGTTGTCGTTCCTCTATTTGGACTCTGGTGCGTTATATCGCGCCGTGACTTTGTATGCCATTGAGAACAATCTTATCGCTCCGTCAGGAGAAATAAAGGTGGAGCACTTGGCGAGGGCTCTTGATACCCTTGATGTTCATTTCGTGGACAAAGGGGAGGGGTTCAAAACTTATATCGGGGACAGATGTGTGGAAAAGCAGATCAGGAGTCTTGCAGTATCAGACAAGGTGAGTCCGATTTCCGCCGTTCCGGCAGTAAGGACCTATGTCGATGAACGCCTGCGCGAGATTGGAAGCGCAAAGCGTGTCGTGATGGACGGAAGGGACATAGGTACCACGGTATTCCCGAATGCGGAATTGAAAATATTTATGACCGCGGATCCGGAGATTAGGGCGAAGCGTCGGATGCTTGAGATGGAGAAGAAAGGCGAAAAAGTGAAATTCGAGGATGTGTTGAGGAATTTGAGGGAAAGGGACTATATTGATTCTCATAGGGAAGTTTCACCGTTGACGAAAGCTCCTGATGCCATTGTCCTGGACAACTCCAAGATGACTATGCGTCAGCAGATGGAATGGGTCAAGGAACTAATTTCCAAAAAGTTCAATCTGAAGTAAGAAGGAGAAATGGGAATGACTGTTGACATTGATACCAATTCAGGTTTTTGTGCCGGAGTGATCCGTGCAATCAAGAATGCAGAAAAATACCTTGACGAAAATCCGGGGGAGTGCAGGCTTTTTTCATTAGGTGCCATTGTCCATAATGAGTCTGAATTGCAACGGCTTGAGGATAAGGGACTTGTGACAATTGACAAGGACGATTTGAATGAAATGAGAAATCCTGTTGACGGACAGGTCCTTCTCATCAGGGCGCACGGAGAGCCGCCTCAGACCTATAAAAAAGCCGAGGAATTGGGCTTCAAGGTCATTGACTGCACCTGCCCGGTGGTTCTCGCCCTCCAGGAAAGCATTCGCGAAGCGTATCAGAGATTACATTCCAATGGAAGAAACGGTCAAATCATAATTTTCGGGAAAATCGGTCACGCTGAAGTGCTTGGGCTTGTAGGGCAGGTTGACGGTGATGCTGTTGTAGTAGAGAATATCGAGATGCTTGAGACTGCGATTGAGGATGGAAGAATCTGCACTACGGAGCCTGTGGAGATTTTCTCCCAGACCACCAAAAGCCCTGCTGAATATGCAAGTTTGTGTGCACGTCTGAAAGAGCGTATGGCGCACGACAATGAATTATCAACTTCCCGTTTTGAGGGCAGGGGACTGCTCAGCGTCCACGACACGATTTGTTCCCAGGTGGCTTCAAGGCACGCCATCCTTTCCAAATTCGCTTTGGAACACGATGTGATTGTTTTTGTGTCAGGAAAGGCAAGTTCAAACGGACAGGTTTTGTGCAATCTGTGTAAATCATTGAACATCAGGACATATCATATTTCGTCTCCATCCGAGCTCAAGCCTGTATGGTTCCGTGAGGATGATAAGGTAGGAGTCTGCGGGGCTACTTCCACCCCGAAATGGCTTCTTGAGGAGGTCGCCAAAGAGATTGAAACATACCGGACTGCAAGAAAATTTGGCAGAAAGGCGACAAATATTTAATTTTGCGGACTGAAATAGAATAATTTAAAGTTTTAAGATATTATTTATGGCAACAACAGCTGATTTTAAGAATGGCCTTTACATCAACTACAACGGTAAACCTTGCTCAATCGTATGGTTCCAGCACGTAAAACCGGGAAAAGGCCCTGCATTCGTCAAAACAAAACTTCGCAACCTCGAGAACGGCAGAATCCTTGAGAACACTTTCACTGCCGGTGCAAAAATCGAGACCATCAATGTGGAAAGACGCCCTTACCAGTTCCTTTATAAAGATGAGGACGGATTCAACTTTATGCACGAAGAGACTTTCGAACAGATCCATCTTGATACTGACCTTGTTGACAATGCAGACCTTATGAAAGAAGGACAGCACGTAGAGATGATGTTCCTTGCTGATGAGGAAAGATGCCTCACTTGTGAACTTCCTACCTATGTTGAGCTTGAGGTGACCTACACAGAGCCTGCAGTCAAGGGCGATACTGCTTCTACCAATGCGCTCAAGGAAGTTACCCTTGAGACCGGCGCAGTGATTATGGCTCCGCTTTTCATCAACCAGGGTGAGAAAATCAGGGTGAATACCACCGACCGTTCATACGGTGAGCGTGTAAAATAATTTGATTCTTACTTTGTCCACAAAAACAGGGTAGTTTGTGGATGAAATTAATAATCAACCATATTTGTCCACAAAACGCCTATGTTTTGTGGACATTTTTTGTCATCTCGACTGGAGGTGCGCAGCACCGGAATGGAGAGATCTCTCCACGCGCTTCGCTTGGTCGAGATGACAAGAGAACTACCCGATCCCGTACTGCCTCTTGCTGACAATCCTGCAAAACAGAACTTCCCCTGCGCAGGAAAGCGAAAGTGCAAACGCCACTGACCACACCGAAGGATAGACCACCATTCCGATTCCGCAAAGAACCATACAGCTGACAAGGGCGGCAACCTGGTTCCATGCTACAAACTTGTAGCCTCCACGTGCCACGAACACAAATTGAAGATAAGCCCCCGTAATCAGGGCGAAGTAGATTGTAAGCGAAAGGATAAGGGCTACAGGGTATGCCGCTATCATATCCCTTCCTCCCAAGATCAGGGTGGCAGGGTAGCCGAAGATCACGATGCAAAGGATGGTTGCGAGGGCGATGAGGCGTTCGTATTTGATTATTTTCTTCACCCTTTCCGGTGTCGCATTTGTCACCACCTCCGGGAAGAGGGCTGCATTTATGGAATTGAGAAGCAATTTAGGAATCTGGATGATCTTCATTGCGAGATCGTAAATGGCCACATCCCTCATTCCGAAACAAGCACCGATGACGGCGGTGAGTGTCTTTTCTTTAACCCTTCCTGAAATTGTCGTTATGAAAAACGGGGTGGCCTCCTTGTAATATTCCTTAATCTGTGAGAAACCGACCCTGACCGGTCTTATTCCGTCCGTGATTACGTTTACGCCTCCGACAAGACTTCCAATGAACATAGTTCCGCTGACGATTGCTGCATATATCATTAGGTCGTCAGGATTTTTGACGAAAAGAAGAATGAGCGGAATCTGGCTCACCCTTATTACCGCCTGCAGGATGGAACTGAATTTCATATTCTTGATTCCCAGGTAGTACCACTGCGGATAGAAAGTCTTGTAGAGGTTCTGGATGAAGATTACGGCGAAAATCCATATATTGTCCCTCAAGATAGGGATGAACATCACAAGTGGCAGGGCTATTGCCACGGAGATGATAATCAGGATTATTTTACAGCAGAATACCACAGATACAATTCTGCTCAATTCCGCCTTGTCCCCGGCTCCGAGTGCCACTCTCTTCGTACAAGGCGAATCAAAACCGAAGTCAATTATGTCCTGAAAATAGAGGGCAATCGCCAGAATGAAGGCATATAGTCCATACTGTTCAGCTCCAAGGGTGCGGATGATATATGGATAAATCAGAAATCCTACCAGCGCGCTCACGATATTGAGCGCAGACAGGTAGGAATAATTCTGCAGGACTTTAGTGCTTTTCAGCTTGTCCAGTATGTTGGTCAATGTTTTCAGAACCTTACGACTTTGTCATCCTCCGGCTTGTTGTACCAGTTGGATGAATTGTCATTCTTCCCATCGTAGGCCCATTTTGCAAAGTCCTCGTAAGCGAGGTCAATCCTTGTGGATTCCTTAGGCCAAGCCCAGAAGCCCGGTATGCACAACGCCTTAGGGATTTCTCCTTTTTCCGGAAGAGTGATCACGTTATTTCCTGCGATGACTTTGAAGTTCTTGACCTCGTCATCAATACGGTGTCCCGGGTGCATCTCAATAGAGTAGATATGTTTCACCGCATATTTCTGTGAGAAAGTATTGGCAATTACATTCTTTCCGTTCACTTTGCTGCCGAGCAACTCGTGTGCCTCACCAATGAGATTGTCCTGATAATAGATGTAGGCATCAAGTGAACCACCGGTTGCACAGAGATAAACGTCTGCCGGACCTTTGTTCCCGTTGTTCTTGCCGTTAGGGGAATTGTTCGGGACGATGGCAAGCACGATGTCGTTGAAATCGAAGTCTCCGATATTTGACATATCCTCGAAAGCGACTGTCCAGACCTGTTTCTTATTTGCAAGATCCTCATAATTGGCATCCGGACCATCGGTTATGACGTCATATTTTGGCTCATCTGTGAATGTCCCGTCTGCATTGTAATCCTGACCTTTGTTATTATCCTTTATATATGGGAGAAGAAGACCAGGAAGCGTTCCGTCGTTGCCCGGAACCATCACGAAAGCGATGTCATTGCAATCAGGCTCGTTGCCTCCATCGCTGGAGCCGTCCTCAAGACCGATGAAACGGAATCCGTCATATACTTTGATCGCTGCCCTTGGCTTGCCATTATTGTTGAGCGAGCTTGTAGAGTGGTTCGTGTATGTGTCGCGTTTACAGTAAAAGCCAACCATATTCCCTTTCGGCGCATTGATCTGGAAAGTGAGGCCCTTCACCATCGCTATGTCACCACCTAACGGATCCTGTCTTCCATAAGTCTGGAGGATGGAAAGGGTATTGAACTGGTTGTCACCCTGTCTGGTCTTGAAACCGTTGTTCGTCATACCTTCCACTTTGTCGTAATAGCAGAAGTTAGCAGGAGTCCATTGACCGTCCTGTTTGTTGAGCCAGATTACTTTTGCAGGGGCATCCTCTTTGGTGTAATTGATTCCATCATAATAATAGTCTGCTGCAAGTGCATCAACAAGCGGGATATATGTGATGTCAGACGGGTTGCCCTTGTCATAGTAGTAATATCCTATTTCCGCTTTGCTGACTCCTGTGGCGCCGTAAATGGTAGAGATATAG
>JBJEBO010000446.1:0-7352 GCA_051870155.1 Candidatus Cryptobacteroides sp. | reverse complement strand
TGGCTCCTACCATCCTCAAACTTATGGGACTTCCTCAGCCGGAGGCTATGACCGGAGAATCGCTTATTTAGCGATTCTCCTCTTTTTGACGACCTCTTTTTGACGACACAACACACATAAAAAACACATTGATATGACCAATTACAAAACCGATTCGAGAATTGTGCTTACACTCGATGCAGGAGGCACGAATATGGTTTTCGGAGCAATGAGAGGCGGGGAGTTCATCGTGGAACCGATTACCCTCCCTTCCAACTCCAACGACCTTGACCTCTGTCTCCAAACAATGGTGACCGGATTCAAGTCCGTAATCAACAAATTGGAGGGAACCCCTTCTGCCATCAGTTTTGCATTCCCGGGACCAGCAGATTATCCGCACGGCATCATCGGCGGCTATCTTCCGAACTTCCCTTCATTCAGAGACGGCGTTGCACTCGGCCCTTTCCTTGAGAAGACCTTCGGGGTTCCTGTTTTCATCAACAATGATGGAGACCTTTTCGCTTATGGCGAGGCTCTCGGCGGAATCCTTCCTGAAATCAACGCCCGTCTTGCGGCTGCCGGCAGCACAAAGCGCTACCGCAATATGCTCGGCTACACTTTCGGCACGGGCTTCGGTGTGGGTATGATTATTAACGGAGAGCTCAACAGGGGTGATAACTCCTGTGTCGAGACTTTCTGCCTGCCTCACAAGAACCTCCCAGGCATCATCGTGGAGGAAGGAGTCGCAGTCCGCGCAGTAAAAAGGGTTTATGGCGAACTTTCAGGGGACACCGCCCACAAATATGAGCCTAAGGACATTTTCGACATCGCCGAAGGAAAGATTCCTGGGGATGCCGAGGCGGCGAAGAAGGCATTTGCAGAAATGGGAGAGGTTGCAGGAGATGCAATGGCTACGGCAGTGACCCTTGTTGACGGACTGATTGTCATCGGCGGAGGCATCACGGCAGCCCGCAAGTACATTATGCCATCGCTCTTTGAAAGCCTGCGCAGCAAAATCAGGACTCTCAGGGGAGACGAGGTGAACCGTGTCCAGATGAAGGTCTATGACCTCGATAACGAAGCCGAGTTCGCTGAGTTCGCGGCAGGAGGTCAAAGGAAGCTCAAAGTATATGGAAGTGAGGATGAGGTGGACTACGATCCTCTCAAGCGCATAGGAGTGGCTATTTCCAAACTTGGCGCCAGCAAGGCCATCTCGGTGGGAGCTTATACATTTGCACTTTCAGAATTGGACAAAAACCTTTAACAATAATTGATTTATAATAATGAATTTATATCCATTGAAATTCAAGCCGATCCTCAAATCCCTCGTATGGGGCGGAGACAAGATCGCACCTTTCAAAGGAGTTGAGGCGGATTCGGACAAAATCGGAGAAAGTTGGGAACTTTCAGGAGTCAAAGGCAATGAGTCAATCGTTGCAAACGGAGAATTGGAGGGAAGGACAATCGCTGACCTCGTAAAGGAATACAAGGGCGAACTCATCGGTGAGAAGGTTTATCAGTCAACAGGGGACGAATTCCCTCTTTTGATAAAATTCATCGACGCAAAGCAGGACCTTTCAATCCAGGTTCATCCGGACGACGAGATGGCGGCAAAGCGCCATAATGGTTCTAAGGGAAAGACTGAGATGTGGTATGTTGTTGCTGCTGAAGAGAATGCACATTTGAGGTCCGGTTTGAGCGCAGAGGTTACTCCTGAGGAGTATGAGGCCAAGGTTGAGGACGGAACCATCACTGACATCCTCCACGACTATAGTGTGAAGCCGGGAGATGTGTTCTTCCTTCCTGCAGGCAGAATCCACAGCATCGGAGCAGGCTGTTTTATCGCAGAAATCCAGCAGACTTCCGACATAACTTACAGAATCTACGACTTCGGACGTCTTGGTCTTGACGGCAAACCTCGTGAACTCCACACCGCACTTGCAAAAGAAGCCATCGATTACACAGTGCTTCCTGATTACAAGACCGCACATACGGACAAGAAGGATGCAGAGAATGTCCTTGTAGAGTGCAAATATTTCACGACTTCGCTCTTCGACCTCGACAGGGAATATTCAAAGGATCTTTCAGACCTTGATTCATTCCTCATCGCCATCTGCATCGGAGGCGCAGGAAAGATTGAAGACGGTGAAGGTAATGTCGTTTCCGTACACCAGGGCGAAACAGTCCTCATCCCGGCCTGTGCATCATCAGTGAAGTTTATTCCGGAAGGCTCGATGAAGGTACTGACAAGCTATATCGCTTAGTGATGTTCTGATTGTATGCTAAAAATTATATGCAAGGGGGTGAGAGCCCCCTTGTTTTTTTTGTAAAAAATATGGATTTATACTCTGACTATCAAAATAAAAGATTACATTTGCGCTTGGTTGTGAACAAATTATTCGGTGGAGAAATTATGTTCTTGAAGGATAGCTGACGACAAACATTTCAAACAATAGATTTATGAAACAAACTTACTATTCAACAGCCGGACTTTGCATTTTGGCAATTCTGCTGATGTTCGGTTTGTCCTCTTGTGTCAACAAGGAGTATGATATGGACAAGCTGAATACAGAAGTCACGGTAGCAGGCGAAGGTCTGACTTTGCCTTTGGGAAAAACGGCGCCCATCACTATGGGAGATCTTCTCAGCGATCTTGACCAGGACGTTATCCAGGCAGTTGAGGGAGGAGCCTATGCCCTTCGTATTGCGGACAAAATGTCCCTCGGAGACCAGCTCCCGGATTTGAAGACCCTCATCGACATTCCGGATGTGGCTTTCGAAGATTCCTTCAATTTCAGTATGGCGGATTTCGATGCTGAGGAATTTGAGCTCGAAGGTCAGACATTCAAAGAGTCTTTCGAAGTAGGCTCCGGTGACCTTGAGGTCGATGTGGAAGTTCCATCCATAAGAGAGGTCATCAATCAAGGACTCGGAATATGGGAATATGCAGCAAAGGCGGACGAACTTGCAATAGATGTGGACGATATGGCTTTCAATGCAGGGATTCCTTTCTCTGTGCCTACCTTGCCAGTCTATCCGGCAGGTGAATTTGCTGTTCCGGTGGATGGCGTTTTGAGTATCGAACCGATATCCCAGAATGTAACCATCACAATGGAGGCTCCGGAAGGAATTTCCAATATTGGTGACATCAAGCTCACCTCCACTTCATCCCTTACGATAGAGGTGTCGGCAGTCAACTCCCTGCTTTCTTCAGGTTCCCTCGTTCCGGATTTTTCAATTGACCTTGGCGGACTTCTCAGCCTCAAAAGCGTAGGAAATGTAATAGGCATCGGCAGTGACTTCACTCTTTCAAAAACCAATGGCTACAAGGCAAGCAAGAAATACTATATTGAGAGCGTAAACCTTGATTCCAAGAACTGGGGAAGTGATGGCAAATTCAGCCAGACCAATACTGTATCTGTGGCCGGAAACGCCTCTCTAGTGGATCCATATACTACAAAAGAGTTAATTCAGAACTATAATGGGAACATTGGTCTGAGCATAGTCATCAAATATGATGAAGTGAAGATCGCTTCATTTATGATGGATATAGATGATATCGAATTGGAGGAAAGCATAGAGCTTCCTCTCAAAATCGATAATATCACACTTCCGGATGGAGTAAACAAGGTGGAGGACGTTATTTTCTCCGATGCTTCTTCTGTCGATCTTTCCGTTGCAATCAACAATCTGAAGGCAAGTGGCATCAACGTAAACCTTGAATCCCTTAAAATCGCTTTCCCTGCGGACATCGATGTCGAGGGTGCTGTGAACGGAGTGGTAGAATATAAGAATAAAGACCTCATAGCAGGATTCTCAGACAAGATTCATCTCAAGAAGATGACTCTTCCTGCACCTGTTGGAGGAAAGATTTCTTATAATGGCAAAGTGAGCGTATTGGCAAAGGCGACGGCAAGCGGAAGGGTGCTCAGTACTAATCTGCCTAAAACTGAGGCTGCTGATGCAAGTTTCAGTATGTCTGCTGCATCTGACATACAGGTGGCTGATTATCATATCGACGTGAACTCAATGTCACAGAAGCTTGAAGTTGATCCTCTTGTATTCCACTACAAACTTGACGAGGCATTGGGCGACTTCGGAACAATTTCGGTTTATCCTGAAGGAAACCCTGTCATTGCAGTCAAAATTGCCCTTCCTCAGACTGCGCTCGGGCTTAAGACCGGTTCTGACGGCATTGTTATCTCCTTCCCTGAATTCATTCATTTCAAGAATGTTCCTTCGAATGTAATTTTTGATGAAAAGAAAAACACTGTCACCATCAAGGGCAATATTCCTGAATCAATCAATCTTCCTCTCGAAAAACTTGCCGTCACACCAAAATTTGACGAGACTGCAGGAGAATACCGCGTTTATGGCGAGGTCAACATTTCCGGAAGCGTGAGCACCGAAGCAGGAACAATCAGCAAGGAGGACATCGATGCGATTGCCAAATCCACTATAAGCCTCGAAGCATCCATCCCTACGATGAAGGCATCGAAGGTGGCGCTCGACAAATTTGAAATCGACCTCGAAGAGGGATTTGACTTCACTATTTTCAATGCGAAAGACCTTCCAAAGGAACTTGTAAGCGTTTCAGAGGCATCGCTTGAAGATGTGAATGCTCAATTCGCCCTTTCATTCACAAATCTTCCTGACCTTGGAACTCCTGTCAATGTGGATGTCAAGGTTGAACTTCCTTCCGAAATCGTTCTTGACAAGACCGATTCAAGGGTCAACGGAAATGTTCTTACTGTTACGGGCGTAATCAAAAACAACAAACTTGATGTTCCGCCTGTCAAGATTGAGGCAATAGACTTGTCAAAGTTTGACTTCACGGCAGGCAATGATCTTACAGGCACCATCAAGGTCAACGGAAATGTCTATGCTGAAAATCCGAGCGTAAGCATCAAGGATATAAGCGGTGACATTGCAGTCAATGTGAGTGCCGATATCAAGGATATAAAATTCAGCAGGATAGCCGGTAAGGTTGATTATGCTATCGAAGGAATCAACGAGAGCGTTAAGCTCGAAGGTCTTCCAGACTTCCTCAAGGATGAAAACTTCGTGCTCGACTTTGCAAATCCTTACATTATCCTCAAGGCAAAGACAAATATTGGAATTCCGGTTGCCGGTGATCTTGCCGTCATTCCTGTGACAGGAGGAGTGGAGAGTTCAACAACTGCTGTTAATTGTTCAATCGAACTTCCTTATTCTACAAGTGCAGCAAATACTGTTGATGCAAAATATTGGCTTGCACAGGAGAAGACAGGATGCCCTGCTGACTGCATCTTCATCCAGGCCAACATCCGTGACCTCATCCGCAAGATTCCGGATGAACTCAAGATTTCCCTCAATGCCAACACAGTCAAGACAAAAGAGTGTGTCGTGGAGCCTGAAGCTGATTATATGCTTGATGTGGAGTATGAATTTGTCGCACCTCTCGAATTTGGCGAGGACCTCAACATCGAAATCAAAGACACAGTAAAGGGACTTCCTAACGGCTTGGGCAAGATATTGGGAACCAACAGCATACAGCTTGGCGGTGAGATTAAAAACTCTCTGCCTCTCCAACTTGACCTCAAGGTGGACCTTCTCGATGCAGACGGCAAAATAATCCCAATGGCCTCTCAGGCCACACAGACTATTTCTGCCTGTGCAACTGACGGAAGCGCATCTGTGAGCCCACTCGACATCACAATCAAGGCTGCTGCAGACGCATCAGGACTTGATGCCCTCCAGCTTACCTTCAAGGTGACTTCTCCGAATCTGTCCGGCATACCTGTCAAAGAAGACAGCTATCTCCAGGCGGAACTCAAACTTGTCCTTCCAGAAGGCATCACTCTTGACATCAAAGATTTGAACAACTAAAGACCAAACTCCTATGCGCAAATATCATATCATACTGCTTTGCCTGTTGATGATGCCTCTCACCCTGGGTGCGCAGACTCTCAGAGGCAGTTATTTCCTCGACAATTCTTTGGCAAGGACCAAATTGAACCCGGCTTTCAGCCCGAGGGCGAACTATTTCAGCATTCCTGTACTCGGCAACACAGGAGTCGGAATCTATTCCAATGTGGGAGTAGCCAACTTCTTGTTCCCGATGGACGGTCAGTTGTACACATATCTCAACCAGAATGTGTCTGCCGACCAGTTCCTCAAGGGACTGCCAACATATCCTTCATTTGACCTGAGCTTTGACACCGACCTCATCAATTTCGGTTTCTATACTTCTCCGGAGGCTTTCTGGAGCTTTGAAAGCGGTGTCACCGTGGACGGCACTATCGGCATTCCTCGTGATTTCCTTGAGTTCACTAAAAGAGGTATGTCTGCAGGAGAGGCTACCACCTATTCTCTCAAAGGCTTCAATGTCTTTGCGAATGCCTCAATCTATGCAGCCGTGGGTCATTCACGTGACCTTTCAGAATATGTCGAAGGACTCCGTGTAGGTGCCAAACTCAAGTTCTACATTCCTGTGGCATACGTCGGATTGGATCTCGAAAACTCCACAATGACTTTCAGCGGTGACAAATGGATGGTGAACACCGATGCTACAGGTACCATCGCTTCTTCTTTCCTCCGTCTGACACCTCCTGCTAAGGCTGGAGAGGCACCAGGATTCGATATCAACACTTCCAAGATAGGTCCTGCCGGTTTTGGTATTGGAGTCGATCTCGGAGCTGAGTACAGATTGAGTATTGGCAGTGTTGTTGACGGACTTACATTCTCCGCTTCAGTCCTCGACCTTGGTGGATATTTCTTCGGAAAGGACAAGGTTCAAAATCTCGCTTCCAAGGGAAGTGCCGCATTCGAGGGATTCAACGACATCACTTTTGATGAAAACACCAAATTTGATGAACTGCTTGAAGGCGTGAAGAATGATTTCCTTGCACTTGCTGATTTCGAGGAAGTTGCCGGAGGCTCATTCTCTTTGGGAACAAGGACGACTTTCAATCTCGGAGTAGAGTATCCATTCCTTAATGATAAGATGAGCGTGGGTTTGCTCTATACGCTGAAGTCCAAATACAATAGGAATCTGTTCAATGAGTTGACTGTTTCATACAATCTCAATCCTTGCAAATGGTTCAATTTCGGACTCAACTGGTCTTTCTTGAATTCTTACAAGACTTTGGGCTGGATCATCGAATTCACTCCGAAGGCTGGAGTTGATTTCTTCATAGGAAGCGACTACACATTCTTCGAGGTAATGCCTAAGATTCCGCTTCCAATCGACAAGGTTTGGACGAATGCCCGCTTCGGTCTCTCGTTTATGCTTGGCAGCAAGCATCGTGACTAATAAGTGATTGCTTCAAATATAGTAACGAGGGTGACTAAAAAGTCCCTTTTTTGTCATCTCGACCAAGCGAAGCGCGTGG
>JBJEBO010000445.1:0-7356 GCA_051870155.1 Candidatus Cryptobacteroides sp. | reverse complement strand
CCTGTTGAGCCAGAAGGTATTGTTCAGGGATGGCATATATTTGCTGTATTTCCATTGCTGCCAATCGAGCCACCAGAAATCAACTCCTTGGTCTTCAAGAGGATGGATTACAGAATTGAAATATGCATCCGTCCAATTTATATCATCGATGCGGAATGGCACCGGTGCTTTCTCACCTGCCTTTCCTACACTCTCTTTGTTGCCTACATACTTGTGACCGCCTTCACCATAAATATAGCCTTCAGGACCATCATATTCAGAAGTCCTTGAAAGGAAGTCTTTTACAAATGTATCATAACAATCTTCATAAGGCTGGATTCCTGAAGCAGGATGGAGATTGAGAGAAGTCTTCATTTCAAGACTATGGAGTTCACTAAGGAAAGCCTCAGGATTAGGGAAAAGCTGTTTCTGCCATGTATATCCCGTCCATCCGATTCTCTGTCCGAATTCATCCTTAGGTGCGCTCTTCTTCTTGAGGGAGAAGGTCTCGTGCCAGTCCATATCCACAACCATCACATCCATAGGTATGTCAAGCGAGCGGATGGTCTTTGCAAGGTCAATGAATTCGAAATCAGAATATTGCCAATAGCGGGACCACCAATAGCCGAATACATATTTAGGAGGAAGAGGAATCTTTCCTGCAACTTCGGTGAAATCCTTCAGGGCAGCCTTATAATCGTGGCCGTATGCGAAAATATAGAGGTCGAGACGGTCGGTTGCATCACGCTCTTCCACCCAGGTCTTCCAATCGCTGTCACTTTCAGAGAACACTTGTCTTTCACTCTCGTCTATAATTGCCCATCCGTCGCGGGAAAGCACTCCTTTGTCGTATGGTTCCTTGACGGTAAAACCGTCGCATCCGTCAAGTGTCCTCGTAGTACCGAGCAGGTTGCCTGAGTCGTCAGCCCCCGGAGTCCAGACAACTTTCTTCACTCCTTTCGGGGCTTTGGAGTCGTTCATCTGAAATTCAACTTTAAGATTGCCTGAGTTGAATTTCCCGTTTCCGTCATAGGTCAGTTTAAGGCAGTCCGTAGTGATTACAACACCGGCTCCTCTTTTCTTTGTTTTGTAGGCAGGTACGGGAAGATTTCTGTTTACGATTCCCAAAGTCGCCCGGTCCTCAAAACGGGCATCTTCGCTCCATTCCATACGGATGAGCCTTGGTGTCAGTACTGTGAATCGTGCATTTCCTGAAATAACCGTAGCGGATTCATCCGCAACAGGATCGTTGCCTTGCAGGTCTTTGGCTCCTGCAACTGCACAAAAGGCAGCAAGGGCACAAGTCATCAATGTTTTTTTAAGCATAATATTTAGTGTTGTAGTTCCATTGCACAGCATATTTCCCTCAGCAAGGAGAAGAACTCTACGCAAATATAATCAATTATGGGCGGGCTTTTCATACTTTTCGCAAAAATATTGTAGATTTGCACGATTTGAATCAATATATAATATGAACTTCATTTTCATTTCCCCAAATTTTCCGGTCTCATACTGGAATTTCTGCGACCGTTTGCACAAGGGCGGCGCAAATGTTCTTGGCATCGGTGATGCCCCATACGATAATCTGGAACAACCTTTAAAAAATTCATTGACAGAATATTACCGTGTCAATAACCTCGAATCATACGACGAGGTATTCCGTGCAGTGGCATATTTTTCTTTCAAATATGGAAAAATTGACTGGCTTGAATCAAACAACGAATACTGGCTCGAACAGGATGCCAGACTCAGGACGGATTTCAACATTAAGACCGGAGTCAACAATGAGGGCATAGAAAGATTCAAGAGCAAGGCAGCGATGAAGATTTACTATGCCAAGGGAGGCATACCAACGGCACGCCAGCACAAGGTGACGGATATCGATTCAGCTATCGGTTTCATCTCCCTCGTGGGTTATCCGGTCGTGGCAAAACCGGAAATCGGTGTCGGTGCTGCGGAGACTTTTAAACTCTGTGACGAGAATCAAGTCCGTAACTTCTTCAATACCAAGCCGAATGTACCTTATGTAATGGAGGAATTCATTTATGGTGATATATATTCATACGATGCGATTGTTGACTCCAATTGCAATCCGCTTTTCGAGTCTTCAGCCAAATTCCCTCCATCAGTGATGGATATAGTCAACAAAAGGCTCGACCTCTGCTATTATGTTCTTGAGGAAGTGCCTGAAGCTCTGCGCCTTATGGGAAGGGATACTGTAAAGGCATTCGGAGTTGGAAGCCGCTTCGTTCATTTCGAATTCTTCCGTCTTACGCAAGAAAAACCGGGATTGGGCAAAGTCGGTGATTTCGTTGCTTTGGAGGTCAATATGAGACCAGCGGGGGGCTATACTCCTGATATGATTAATTTCGCCCATTCTGTGGATGTATATCAGATTTGGGCCGATATGGTTCTACGCGACAAAACGGACATAGTACCGGGCGAGAGCCATCTCTGTGTATATTACGGCAGGAGGGACGGAAGAGACTATGTTCATAGTGATCAGGAGGTTATGCAGAAATATGGCGGACAAATGGCAATGTGTATGAGGATGTCACAGGCCATCAGTCCGGCGATGGGAGACAGATCCTTTACCGCCCACATCTATGGAGAAGAGGCGAAAGAGGAATTTATAGAATTTATGAGTGCTTTGAAATGAGCAGAGCTCCTTACACATTCTCGTTTTCGAGGGTGTGGAAGGAGCTGCCATCAAAGCAGTGGGTGCAGATTCGGCACTTAGGAAGGCCGATTGCAGACACAATGGATTCTAACTTGCTGAATTTCAGTGAATCAAGATTCAATCTACTTGCAATTTCATCCACCATCCTGTTGTATTCCGGAGAACCTGTTGTGGCATAAGCCTTGACATTCTGCGGATTCTCCCCTTCAAATTCTTTGATAATCCTCCTGGTTATCAATTCCAATTCGCTTTTGCTTGCCGAGAAATTCACGAAAGGACAGGCATAGATGAGAGGCGGACAGGCTATTCTCATATGCACTTCCTTTGCCCCCAAATCGTGAAGAAGTCTGGTGCTGTCCCTCAATTGGGTTCCTCTGACGATGCTGTCGTCGCAGAAAAGCACCCTCTTGTCTTTGAGGATGGCGGAGTTCGGGATGAGCTTCATCTTTGCCACAAGGTTGCGCATCTCCTGGTTTACCGGCATAAATGAACGCGGCCAGGTCGGGGTGTATTTGCACACTCCCCTCTTATATGGCACTTTATGTCCTTCGGCATAACCGATCGCCATACCGATTCCGCTGTCCGGGATTCCGCTGGCATAATCCACTTCTGTCTTATCCTCCTCGCCCATAATTCGTCCTGTGTCATATCTCATTTCCTCCACATTCTTTCCCTCGTAGAAACTTGTCGGGAAACCGTAATATATCCAAAGGAACGAGCAGATTTGCATATTCGGGTTCGCCTTGCGGAGGACTTCATAGCCGTCAGCCTTAATTTTTACGATTTCGCCCGGACCGATGTAATGCTTTATTTCATAGCCGAGGTTGGCGAAAGAAGTGGTTTCACTTGCCACGGCGTATGCATCTTCCTTTTTTCCGATTACCAAAGGCGTCCTGCCCCAGCTGTCTCTTGCAGCAATGATTCCGTCCTCGGTCAGCATCAAGAGGGTACACGAGCCTTTGACAGTGCGGAATACGTTTTCTATACCGCTGACAATGTCACTGCCCTGGATGATGAGTAGGGAAACGAGTTCAGTCTGATTGATTTTTCCGCTGCTTATTTCGCTCAAAGGCATATTCAATGCGAGCAGTTTGGAAGAAATTTCCTCAAGGTTGTTGACTTTGGCAACAGTGGCTATCGCAAAGCGACCGAGGTGGGAATGCATCAGGAGCGGCTGAGGATCGGTATCGCTGATTACTCCGATGCCCGAAGTGCCTTTGAATTTGGGTAATTCCGCTTCGAACTTTGTGCGGAAATATGTCGATTCAAGGCTGTGGATGCTTCTGAAAAAACCTTCTGTGGAACTGTATGTTGCCATTCCGCCACGACGTGTGCCGAGATGGGAATGATAGTCTGTTCCATAAAACAAATCGGAAATGCACTGTTGTTCTTTTGCGATTGTTCCAAAAATTCCTCCCATATTGTAAAATTCAATTTATTTCAAATCTGTAACTTTGGACTCGAGATATGGTCTGAGGGTTTCCCAACTATAATATGGACCTGTGACCGGGGAAAGGTCCGGGATGGTTGTCTCCTGCTCGTTGTAAAGCATCTTCACAAGGATTTCCCCTTTGCGGTTCCTGAAGAAAACCATCTGGAAATTGCTTGCCATCGGGATTCTGTCACAGCTGGTCCAATACTCCCACGAACCGTCAGAAGGAATCCTGACCGACATCTCCTTTATGCCGATCAGCCCCATAAGAGGCAGTATTCCTGTATCGTGTCCAAATCTCAAATCAGCCGCCCTCTTGCTCTCATCCATTACCGCGGCATCAGCCTTGGCGAGGAAATCTTTCAGGAGGTCGTCAGCAGCTATGCTGCTCTTCTCTCCCCACTCCGCGGAATTTCCATATTCCGCATACATCTTTCCGCTTCGAACTTTTGCTTGCTGGACAAGTTCCTCATTATCAAAATATTTGAAAATGTCGAGACCGAGAAAATCGAGGTCGAGGCAAATAGCTCCAGCCATATACAATGAATACATAAATGACTGAGGATTCTTCACAGCCTCCCCTGCTTTCTCCATATCAGTGAAAATGCCGGAGTACATTTTGTCGTGACGGCAGATTGCGGTCCTGAGAGAGTCAGAGAACGCCTTGCATCCTGCGGAAATCTCTTTTCTGTATGGACCTTCCTTCATTATATACTCGAAATACTTTTTTCCGGTGAAGAAAGTGAAATCCAGTTCAGGACGGCAGGACGAAAGACTTTCAGAAAAATTCGCCATTGAGATGATACACCTTGTAATGGTGCTTGCTACACATTCCACCTCGGTTCTGGTCTTGGAATTGAAGACTTCCGGAAATCTGTAATACATCCTGGAGGCAATCGCCTTGTGCTCCCTTCCTCCAAGAGGGCTCAACTCACCTTCCATTCCATAATGAGCCTTCAGCAAAGTCTGAACGTCGGCATAAAGTTGCTTGCCGGTCTTATTGAGAATACCCATTTCATCAGCCTTGGAAAGTCCTTCCATTGCTGCTTTGAAATAACTTTCGGTGGTATGGTAGCGAGAACCGTGACGGCCGAAATGCGAAACATAGAATGGCTTGAAGCCTTTCGGGGCCGGTGTGTCGGAAAGATCTCCGTGAATATAAGGATGATAGACTCCGCAGGCTATGCCCGGATCTGCCTTGATTCTTTCTGCGAAATCCTGTGCTGATACACTCAGTGGAAGCACTCCGATAAGGAGTATCGCAAATAATGCTTTAGGTTTGGCAATTAAACTCATTATTGTCGAATTGGGTTTTGCGGCGGCAAATATAGCACTTTTCCGGCAATATTCGGGGAGGAATCGCTATCTTTGCGGTTAATTTATAAAAATATATGACAATGACAGGCAAGAAGACATTGATAGACATACACAACCATACTGTAGCATCCGGACACGCATACTCCTCCCTTCAGGAAATGGTAAGGGCTGCCGCTGAAAAAGGCATTGAATGGTTTGCAATCACAGACCACGCCCCGACTCTTCCTGGAGCCTGCAACTCAATGTATTTTCGTAATTTCGGGATTATCCCAAGAAATATGTATGGTGTGAATCTGCTTATGGGAAGTGAACTCAATATCCTCGATTCTGACGGCACACTTGACCTTGATGAACACCATTATTCCCTGATGGACATAAGGATAGCAGGTATCCACAAACTCTGCTGGACTCCCGGCACAAAAGAGCAGAACACAGAAGGTGTCCTTAGGGTGATGAACAATAAATGGGTGAATGTGATAACTCATCCTGGCGACGGCACAGCGGAACTTGACTTCGAAACCCTTGTCAAAGCCTCGAGAGACAGTCGTACCGTCTTGGAAATCAACTCTTCCTCCCTCATCCCATCCCGCGGGAAGAAAGCCGCACATCCCAATAACATAACAATACTTAATTTCTGCAAAAAATACGATGTACCCGTTATCCTTTCGTCTGACGCGCACATCTCATTCTCTGTGGGCGATTACAGATATGCCCTTCCGCTTATCGAAGAAGTCTCCTTCCCGGACGAGCTTGTACTGAACTATAATCCTGAAGCCTTTTTCGCTTTCACCGGTCTAAAATTTTAACTTTTTTATTATTTTGCGAAGTATTTCCATCTTTTCTGTGTTTATACAAAAAAACTTATTTGCTATGAAACGTTTATTTATTCTTTTTGCTGTAATTCTGCCTATGACGGTATCTTGTGATTTGCTGTCAAATCTGAAAAATGATGATGATGATGAGCTCATCATTGATTGGTATCCGGTAAATATAAGGATACAAGTAGTTGATGCTGATGGTAAAAGCCTCCTTGACCCTGAAAATCCTGCCAACATTCTCAAAGGGGTTACGGCTACTTTCCTGGGTGAGACATACCCTGTTGATACAAGCAAATACAATGAATGGAAGAATAAGAAAGACGCTGTGGTAACCAAAGGCTGGAATGTCGGAACCAAAGCCTACCTCGCCACTTTTTATGGTGTGCTTTTGTTGAATGAACAGATGTTTGCCTACGGAAATTCCCAAGCCGGCAATGAATTCTATCTGAATATTGGAGAGATTGACGGAGCTGAAGATATGGATGAGGATATTGTAATCAATTGGTCTGACGGAACTTCAGATACTATCCACTACCACTGTTCAGATCACAACTATAAAAAAGCTACTTGTAAAAGGATTTTTGCACTCAACGGCAAAGAGGTTTCTTCGGACATATTCATATTCACTAAATAGGGCGGAAGTTGGAGGAGAAGGAACTGGCAAGACTCTGTGCTGAAAAAGACCCTGCATCTCAGACTGAACTGTATCTGAAATATGCAGGGAAACTTTTTGCACTCTGCCTCAGATATTCCTCCGACAGAAATGACGCAGAGGACCTCCTGCAGGAATCTTTCATACGTGCCCTTGATAAAATCGGTTCGTTCAAATACAGGGGTGAAGGTTCATTGTATGCCTGGCTGAGCAGAATAGCCGTGAATATGGCAATAAACAGGATAAGCCGTTCAAAATTCCGCTATGACTCCCTGGATTCTATGTCTATTGAGCCTGTTGAAGAACCGTCAGCCGATGATATGGGGACTATACCAAAAGAGAAGATGCTTGAGATGATAGCCAATCTGCCCCCAACCAAAAAAGCTGTATTCAACCTATATTGCTTTGAAGGATATTCACATCGTGAAATTGCTGATATGCTTGGGATTACAGAAAAAGGCTCTGCTGGCATTCTTGC
>JBJEBO010000444.1:0-1567 GCA_051870155.1 Candidatus Cryptobacteroides sp. | reverse complement strand
ACAGTGAAATAACTCTCGACAGGATTCTCCTCCACCACTTCCTCCTGAAATTTGTTCTTATCCATAATCAATCCTCCTTATCCCCATTGCCGAAACTCCGGGGCAAACTGTACAGCACGCAGTTCCCGTTGAACCACGCCTGCGAATCATAAGTCTGCGCCATCATAGCGGTCAGGCTGGAGCAGCTTTCATTCACAACGAAGCCATAACGCCCGAACTCGGACCGCAGCGCATCAAAATAATGCCCGTGCCTCCGCCAATCATCATTGTCCAGAGGCACAATGGCAATAACACAATCTCCGTCAGCAGACAGAGTGATATAGAGTACCCACGGCTTGCTCTTCAGAACGGCAATGATCCGTGTCCTGTCATCGCCTGCAGGGAACTCCAGGGCGATAAGACGGTTGTAGGATTTGACATATTCTTCAGGCTGCCCGCTGAAATCACGGCTCCATACCTTCACCGGCATAATCGCGTGAGGCATAAGCCGGACCACGGCATCGTGTTTGGAATTGGCATTCCTGATGCTGCGCACCTTCTCGCACAACCGCCTGGTGTCCTTGTCACCACGCAGAAAGTCCATCAGCAGCACAGACGGAGGGCCAATCATAGAATTGTCGAAGTCCCTGCGTTTCTGTTCATCGGTAAGTCTTCTGTCAGTATCGGGCAGCAGATGAGGCAACACGCTCACATACATTTCCTTGATTTTCATAAGCATCGTTTCAATAGCGAAAAAATTTTCAAAGTAATGGGCCGACTGTTCCACTTTGTGAAACACACCGGGCACGAACTCGAATATTTCTCAGGATTTGTAATGTGAACGTTTGCTATTTCTTCTTCGGGCCGACAGTAGCGTACATCTTTTTGGCTTTGATGCTTTTCTCCAGCTCTTCTCTGTCAACGAAGGTCAGACCGCCTTGCTTGTGCTTGGTAAGTTCGCCATTGCTGAACCGGAGATAGATTGTGCTGACAGAAATGCCGTATTCCTCCGGAATCTGTGAGACTGGGATGTAGCGGGGCAGAGAAGTGCCCTCTTTAGCCGGTACAGCATCTTTTACCGCCTTTTCTACGATAGGCGTAATCAAGTCGCTCAAAAACGACTTCAACGGATTGAGATTCTCCATAATGAACTCTTGCTTTTGTTGAACAAAAACAGGAGTGGCCACTATCCTGATCGGACGTCCGTCCGACAATGCAAAAGTATATAGCAAACTATTGGAAACAATGGCTGCAAAACTGTAGGTTTTCAGCAGCAGAACACCAAAAACGGCCTTGGAGACACTTCCAAAGCCGTTCAAAAACTTTTTGATTGTAGGTTTTCTATAGGTTTTTCCTGATAGACCTTCCTATACTCTGCAATGCTTGTACAAATCAATGGCAGCACAGATGCCGTATTCAGATTCAGCCTTGCAAGGTCTGTCAGTCACCAACCCGAGATTTCTGTGAGGACTATGCTTCCCGGGGATGATGAAACAATGGTTCATATCAGAAGTACTGAGACCAAAAGCCTTTGCGAAAATCACAGCTTCAGCCCTCAACCCCTTCCAAAGTGCAGGTCTGGCGAAAT
>JBJEBO010000443.1:0-7380 GCA_051870155.1 Candidatus Cryptobacteroides sp. | reverse complement strand
TGTCTTTGGCTGCCTGAAAAATGTACCAAGTTATTTTTTAATGTTTACTTAATCACTAATCATCCTAACTATGGATAACCAACACACACTGAACCAATCAAACGGTTTTAAGAAAGCCTGGGCCGGACTCCTGTCCGTTGTCGCCGGGCTGTTCCTCTTCGCAGGAACCGGTTATGCTCAGGAGATTTCCATCTCTGGAACAGTTACCGATGACAGCGGAGAACCACTTATCGGAGCAAGTGTCACCGTGGCTGGCAACTCTACGGTCGGCGCCATTACCGACATTGACGGAAATTATTCGATTTCCGTACCTTCGGGAACTGAGGCTCTCGTCTATTCATACATCGGTATGACCGATGTCACTGAAGCGATCAACTCACGCACCGTCATAAACGTTGTGCTGAAAGCAGAGTACACCGCCCTTGAAGCGACCGTAGTCACCGCTATGGGTATTTCAAAATCAGAGAAATCCCTTTCATACAACGTCCAGGAAATGAAACTGGAAAACGTTGCCCCGACCGGTTCGTTCGTCAACTCCCTCAACGGTAAGGTTGCCGGAGTGACCATCAACACATCCTCTACGGGAGTCGGCGGAGGCAGCCGCGTCGTTATGCGTGGTACGAAGTCCCTTTCAAACAACAACAACGCCCTCTATGTAATCGATGGTATTCCTATGCCTTCCCTCTCAGGCGAACAACCTGAAGGAGTTTATGCAGGAGCCGGTCAGACAGGTGACGGACTTTCAGCAATCAACCCTGACGACATCGAGAGCATTTCAGTCCTCAGCGGTCCTTCTGCAGCAGCCCTCTATGGTTCCGCAGCAGCCAACGGCGTGGTAATCATCACCACCAAAAAAGGAGCAAAGGAAAGCCTCTCAATCAACTACTCAAATACCACAGAGTTCTCAAGGGCATATATAATGCCTTCATTCCAGAACACTTACGGACCAACTGAAGCAGGTTCATACCAGAGTTGGGGTGACAAGCTCGACACTCCTTCCTCATATAACCCCAGGAATTTCTTCCAGACAGGTTTGAACGAAGTCAACTCCATCAGCCTCTCACAAGGTACTGAAAGGAACCAGATTTATGTATCCCTCGCTTCTACAAACGCCAAAGGTATTATCAGGAACAATGATGTGGACAAGTACAATTTCAATGTAAGAAACACCACAAACTTCCTCAAAGACAAACTCACCCTTGACGTAAGTGCTTCATACGCAAACATCAGGGAGCAGAATATGACAGCGCAGGGTCAATATATGAACCCTGTTCTCCCGGTATATCTCTTCCCTGCAGGAGACGACTTCGAAAGACTCCAGATTTATGAGCGTTACGATGCAGAGCGAGGAGTTAAGACTCAATATTGGCCTTATGGCAACGACTTCGCAATGCAGAACCCATACTGGATTACCGAGAACCAGAAATATGTGAACAACAAGAACCGCTTTATGGCAAGTGCACAGTTGTCATACAAGCCTCTCAAATGGCTCACCATTTCAGCACGAGGAAAACTTGACATCAACAACGAGACCCACGAAAAGAAATTTGACGCAGGTACCCTCACCCTCTTTGCTTCAAAATATGGTTATTACAGCAAGGAATCCCTTGCCACCACACAGAAGTTCGGAGAGGTCATCGCAAGCGTGAACAAATATTTCGGTGACAACATCGTGAACCTCACAGCTACGGTAGGAGCCAACATCGAAGATATCCAATATTCAAGGGATTTCGTAGGTGGAAACCTCGCGTCAGTTAACAGTCTCTTCACTTTCGGTAACATCGACAGGACACATTCAGCTACTGAACTCGTACAGAGCGGCTACCACAAACAGAAACAGGCGATCTTCGCCAACGTGCAGGTGGGCTTCAAGAGTATGGTTTATCTCGACCTCACAGCCCGCAACGACTGGTCTTCAACCCTCGCATTCTCCAAATACAGTTCAGTATTCTATCCGACAATCGGTCTTTCCGGAATCGTGACCGAGTTCATCCCTGGACTCAAGAGCGATGTATTCCCTTATTGGAAAATCCGTCTGTCATATTCAGAGGTAGGTAATGACCCTGAACCATTCCTCACAAATCCTACCTATAGCATCACAAGCGGAATCGCTTCCACAAAAACAAGGATGGAAAACACAGACCTCCAGCCGGAGCGCACAAAATCATACGAGGTCGGAACCAACATCCACTTCTTCAAGAGCAAACTCCAGATTGATGCTACCTGGTACAAGTCAAGCACTTACAACCAGTTCTTCGAGCCTGCGCTCTCCGCTTCATCAAAATGGACTTCAGTAATCGTGAACGCCGGACAGGTTGACAACACAGGTATCGAGCTTTCTGCACGCTACGGTGATGATTTCGGTGTGAAAGACTTCCACTGGGACACTTACCTCACATATTCACACAACAAGAATAAAATCGTCTCACTCCTCGACAACTGGTATGTGGAGGCAACTGGCGAGACTGTAAGCCTTAAGAGACTTGACGTAGGCGGATACGGCGGAGTGAAGAATATCCTCTATGAAGGCGGCTCAATGAGCGACATCTACGTGACTACACTTGCCACAGACGAGAAAGGCTATCTCCAGCAGACCTCTACAGGAAACGTGATTGCAGACTATAGCGACGAAGGTCTCATCTATGCCGGCGACACAGCTCCTAAGCATCTGCTCAGCTGGGGCAACAACTTCTCTTACAAAGGATTCAATCTCAGCTTCCTCTTCACGGCACGTCTCGGAGGAGTTGCAGTTTCCAAAACTCAGGCAGTGATGGACTACTATGGTATATCACAGGCTACGGCAGATGCCCGCGACAGAGGATATGTCATCATAAACGGTATGCAGTCTCCTAATGTGAAAGAATATTACCAGGTACTCGGAGCGAACGACGGTGTGATGAGTATGTATGTTTATGATGCTACCAACATCCGCCTCAGCGAGCTCAGCTTCGGCTACGACTTCCCTGTAAAGAGATGGTGCAACTGGCTCAAGGGTCTCAACCTCTCATTCGTTGGCCACAATCTCTTTATGCTCTACAAGAAGGCTCCATTCGATCCGGAGATGACTTCAAGCACAGGTACATACAACCAGGGTGTTGACTACTTTATGCAGCCAAGCACCAGAAACATTGGATTCTCACTCAAAATCAAACTCTAACAGTTGCTGATTATGAATATCAAGAATATTATCAAATGCGCAGCGGCTGTTGCAATTGCTGCAGTCGTTGCAGGATGTACAAAGAATTTTGAAAAGTACAACACCAACCAGCACGAAGCTACTTACGAGCAGGTGCTGCCTGGTCTTGTCGGTTCACTCTTCCAGCAGATCGAGCGTACCGTCATCCTTTATAGGGACGGAACCGGAACCCTCGATTCAGACTATCAGGTGACTTACAACCTCTGCGCCGAGACTTGGGCAGGTTATCTCGCACCTACCCTCGGAGATGGAAAGAACAACGGAAGTTTCTACATCAATGACAACTGGTCAAGGTCTATGTTCACCAACAAATTCTCCAAATCGATGAATGCCTGGTCTTCTCTTGCAAGCGAGCTTGAAGACGGCTCCGACGAGCAGATTCTCGCCCTTGCAAATATAGTGAAGACAGTTTCTATGCTCCAGTGTACTGACTATTATGGACCTATTCCATATAGCGAGGTGGGAACATCCCTCACCCCTGCATACGATTCACAGGAAAGCATCTATCGTCAGATGTTAAGCGAACTTGACAGCGCTATCGACATTCTCATCAACTTCAAGAACGCCTTCCCGGGAGCCACAATTATGGCCGATTACGACATAGTTTATGGCGGTGACGTAGAGAAATGGCTGAAATTCGCCAACTCCCTCAGGCTCCGCATCGCTATGAGGACAGTCTATGCAGCCCCTTCACTTGCACAGACTGAAGCAGAGAAATCCCTCTCAAGCGAAGCCGGTCTGATTGAGGACAATTCATACAACCCTATAGTAAGCGGAGTTGACCATCATCCTATATATGAAATCAACGTCAACTTCAACGACGCAGACACACAGATGGGTGCAAGTATGGACTGTTATCTCAACGGCTACAATGACCCTCGTATGTTCTTGATTGCCAAAGCAGCAAAAGACGGAAAACTCCACGGTGTACGCAACGGTATCCACAACACCAACTGGACTCCTTACAAAAACACCGCAGCCAATGTATCAGCTCCTAACTCCACTATCTACAAAATTCAGTGGATGAATGCTGCTGAGGTCTATTTCCTCCGTGCCGAGGCCGCTCTCCGAGGATGGAATGCTGGTGGTTCAGCAAAAGAATTCTATGAGGCAGGTGTAAACGCTTCATTCAGCGAATGGGGTGCTTCCGGCGCCGATTCATATCTCAAGGACAATAGCAGCACACCGGCAGCTTTCGTTGACGTAGTAGGAAGCGCAAGCGCAGGCGCACCTTCTTCAATCACAATCGCTTTCGACGAGGGTGCCAACTTTGAGACCAACCTCGAAAGAATCATCACCCAGAAATGGATTGCCCTTTATCCTAACGGATGCGAGGCTTGGGCTGAGTACCGCAGGACAAGGTATCCAGGACTCATCACCCCGGCTAACAACGATAGCGAGGGTGTTGTGGACACTGATCTCCAGATTCGCCGCGTTCCTTTCCCGATCAGCGAATACTCAACCAACGCAAAGGGAGTTGCGATTGGAGTGTCAGTGCTCGGAGGTCCTGACAATGCAGGTACCAAACTCTGGTGGGACAAGAAATAACCTTAACTCTTAAAGTGATGAAAAGAATTACATATATACTTTCCATAGCAGCAGTCGCACTTTTCACCGGCTGTCTCAAAGAGGAAGCGCTCACCGTACAGAAAGTGCCTTCCCCTGGAGATGAACTGTTCGATGCACAGTATTACGAGAACATCCGTGCATACAAGCAGAGCAATCATATCCGCACATACGTCTATTATGCAGCCTGGGCTCCGCTCGAGGGTGCTGAGAATATGTACAAGAACCCGACTTCAATGGCAGAGCGTTTCATCGGACTGCCTGACAGCCTCGATATCGTGAACCTCTGGATGGGTGTCCCTTCAGCAAATCCAGAAGACAAATATGAATACTCTCCGGTTGCTGCAGCAGACCTCAAATATTGCCAGGAAGTAAAAGGCACACGTTTCGTAATGCACGCCGACGCTTCCCACTACAGACATCAGTTCACTGTGAACGGAAAAGATTATGACCTCAGCGTGAACAAAGACGAGGAAGCCCTCCGCGCATACGCAGACTATATTGCAGAGCAGGTAAAGCATTTCGGACTCGATGGAGTTGACTACGACTTCGAGGGATGGGCAGCCGAGGATATGGCTATCACAATCGCCCAGAGCGGCAAGCACTTTGGTCCTCAGGCAGAGACCGAGGAAGGTCGCAAGATGCTCAACATCATAGACTATTTCGGGTCATATCCTGGAGCAGAGGTGGAGCCTTACATCAACTACCTTGTAAAACAGGCATATACCCAGCAGATTGGCAATAGATATTCACGACTCGCCGGTCCGGACTGGTGTCCTGCCGAGAAACTTATCATCTGCGAGCAGTGGAACCAGGGCAGCAACAGGACAAATGGAGGTTATGTTCCATATTACGGATACAACAACGAGCAGCTCTACACATACGACGAAAACGGTAATAAGGTTGCTATGGCTTCCCTTGAAGCATACGCCCGCTATTGCAAGGATGGAAATGCCGGAGGCTTCGGTGCATATTACATCGACAGCGACTATTTCTTCAGCAAAGGTCCTTACTGGAATCTTCGCCGTTGCATCCAGATTGCCTCACCATCAATCTACTAACAAGACTTCCCCTAATAACGTTTCTATTTAAGAATCAGAAGGAAGATCTAAAACCAAAGAAAAATGAATAAACAGATAAAATCATTCATAATGACCGCAGCTGCAATTATGATGGTCGGCTGCACTGAAGGCGACAAATTCCAGCCGGGAAGGGAAATCGTCCTCTTCTCCGGTACCGATGATTCGCCTGTAGTAAAGATTGACGGTGACCAGTTCGGTATCACCGTGTCTGCGACAGGAGTAGCATCTGAAGATGCGACAGTATATTTCCAGTATGACGCCACTGCCCTTGACGAATACAACGCCAGTCACAAGGCATCATACAAGGCTGTGCCGGAGAGCGCCCTTGAATTTGACAGCAAGGTGTTCACCATAGCCAAAGGTTCAGCAGCTTCAAACACTAACACTGTGAAAGTCAAGAACAAGGACTATTACGAGGAAGGCAACATCTATGTGATTCCTCTCGCCCTCACAGAGGTGAAAGGCAGCGGATATGAGATTATCAAATCCACGAGGAGCATCCTACTTCGTCCGACCAACGAATTCAAGTTCAATGCTCTTGACATCGCCACCCCGGATATGTCCAGCAACTTCATCTTTGCTGACGAAAAAGCAATCGAACTTTCGACCTATACATACGAAATCAAGTTCTATGCTTACTCCCTCAAGGATACCGGTACAGACCAGATTTGCCGTATGTGTGCATTCGAAGGCAAGAACGAGGAAAAGGCAAATATGCTCCGCTTCGGCGAGAACGGCTATCCTGGACACTCTCTCCAGCTCGTATCCCCTGCCGGAAACATCGTTTCCAATACCCTCTTCGACCCGGGCAAATGGTATATGCTCTCCCTCGTATATGACGGAAGCACTATGACAATGTATGTCAACGGCGTTCCTGAGGAGACAAAGGGTACCGGCGACGGAAGCACAACTTTCCAGAGATTCGAAATGGGAATGTCCTGGGGCGGATACACCTCAAGGCAGCTCTTCAGCGGAAGAATTGCAGAAGTCCGCGTTTGGGACAGAGCGCTTTCCGTAACCGAAATGAAGGAAGGAATATGCAATGTGGCAAAGAATTCCAACGGTCTCCGCGCCTATTGGAAATTTGACGAGGGAGAGGGACATATCTTCCACGACGCCACCGGCAACGGTTATGATATGGACTGGTCAAAGACAGCGCGTGACGTCAATGAGAACGGCGTGATGGTTGACCTTGACAAAGGTGCCCTGGCAGAGACCCGTTGGGTATATGACGACATCAATATATGCAGAAACTAAAATCGGACGATTATGAAAAAATCATTGAAATATCTGTTCATCCTTGCCGCCGCCCTCATTGCAGCGGCAGGATGTAACGACGAACTCATCCCGTCAAAGGACACATACGGTGACTACAAGGGAGTTACAGGTGATTTCGCCTATATAACAGGCGGAACGATGTCCGAGTACGATGCCGTCACTGCAGAGGTCCAGCACACAACCATCGGTGAACTCGGAACCGTAGAGAAGACATTTGAAGTGGCTCTAACCAAAGCTCAGTCTTCAAGCGTAACCATC
>JBJEBO010000442.1:0-7505 GCA_051870155.1 Candidatus Cryptobacteroides sp. | reverse complement strand
CTTTTGGACGGGCTTAGGGGTGTTGCGGCTCTTGCCGTTTTATGTTATCATTTTTTTGAAGGATTCGCCACGAGTCCTATTGACCAGAGGTTCAATCACGGCTATCTCGCCGTAGATTTCTTCTTCATCCTGTCCGGCTTCGTCATTGGATACGCTTATGACGACAGATGGAAATCAATGAAAGTCAAAGACTTCTTCAAGAGGCGCCTCATTCGCCTTCATCCTATGGTAATCCTCGGGGCAGTTTTAGGCACAATCACTTTCCTCATCCAGGGCAGTGTCCAATGGGACGGGACAGCAGTTCCTTTCACATCGGTCATTCTCTCCTTCCTGCTCGCAATACTGATGCTTCCCGCCATCCCGGGTACCGCCCCGGAAATCAGGGGCAATGGAGAAATGTTCCCCCTCAACGGTCCATCCTGGTCCCTTTTCTTCGAATACATCGGCAACATAATGTATGCAATTTTCCTGCATAGACTGTCTGACAAATGGCTCAAAATCTTTGTCGCCGTATGCGGAACCTCTCTTGCAGCATTCGCAATATCCAATGGTTCAGGCTGCTGGAATATCGGAGTCGGCTGGACTCTTGCAGAGCACAATTTCATAGGAGGTTTCCTCAGAATGTCATTCTCATTCTCCGCAGGTCTTCTCATTTCCAGAAATTTCCGCCCTATGAAGATCAAAGGTGCATTCTGGATTTGCAGCGCCCTTCTCATAGCCCTTCTTGCCGTTCCGCATCTCGGGACCGAATCTGCTCCTTGGCTCAACGGAATCTACGACAGTTTCTGCACCCTCGCAGCCTTTCCTTTCATAGTATGGATGGGAGCATCCGGAATAGCAAGCCACAAGGCCTCAGCCGGTATATGCAAATTCCTCGGTGACATCTCATATCCAGTATATCTTGTACATTACCCATTTATGTATTTATTCTATTTCTGGGTATGGAATAACGGAATAAGCATAGGCAGGGCTCTTCCTGTGGGATTAGGTATATGCGCAGGATGCATCCTCCTCGCCTGGGTCGTAATGAAATTATACGACACTCCTGTGCGAAGATGGTTGTCATCCAAATAATCAGCAATATCTCCAAGACGAAGAAGGTCCTGACCGGACAAATCGCCCCTACCGGCACACCTCCGGTATTAAATCCCTATCATCCAAATTATTCCATACTCCACCATATAAACACGACATATCCAATATAGGGACAAAATAATCAATATAGGAATTCCTTTCATACAAGTGGACCTTATTCCCATCAATTACCGTATAAGGTGATTCACCTCTTAGGTTATAACAATCAGAAAAAGCATGATTCATTGTCCTTATTCTTCGATTATTATCGAACAAACCGCGTGGAATTTCCGTCAATTCAGTGCAGGCGTGAAATGCTTCCGCAATATCATAAATCATTGGATTGTTGGTAAATAATAATTCCGGAATAAAACGGAGTGACGAGCATTCATAAAAAATACTTCTTACTGATTCCGTATTGGGACAGTTACTTAAAAGTTTTTCCGGTATATATTCCAATTTTGTACATAACTGGAAACAACTGGTGAAATCCTTCGCCTTTGTTGCACCATAAAATAGATTTTCCGGTATTTCCGTTATATTTGAGCAATAATTGAATGTCCCTGCAAAATACTCTGTATTTTCGCAGGCTCTGAACAAATTGGTCGGTATTGCTTGCAGTGATTGACATTCATTAAATGTATATACGAATCTATTGGCATTGTATGCATAGGCAAATAGGTTTTCCGGGATTTCTTCAAGATAAATACAATAACGGAACGCATCATCAAAGCTATTAACCTTCTCGAATGATCCTTGGGTATCTCCACAAATGTGGCGCAGCAGGGTATTGTTGATAAAGGCACCATTCATCGAGTTAAGGCCTGTTTTTCCCCATTGATTGACTTCTGTAATTGAACAAGTATTGAAGTTATATGAACTCAATGCTGTCACTGTGCCTGAAATCCTGACAACAAAAGACTCCGGAGTGTCTATGTCGTATTTATGTATAACTGGAGACGAATTATAGTAATCCACATCTCCATCGCCCCATTCGACATAACAATCAATTTGACCGGACAATGGAAGTTGGACGGTAAAGTTATTTGGATAATTCGCCCTCACTGTAAACACCATATCGTATGGTGAGTCTGTCTCTTCACAAATCTGTATTATCTGCAGGGTGGCAAGTTGACGATCTCCATCCTGCTCATATAGAGGGATGAAAGCATACCGATTGGAATTGCCTCCATTCGGCTGGATATTGAAGAATAGTTCGTATTCATTTCCGGTAATTTCTTTAACTTCAGCCGTAATCCATCCTACAAGGTCATACGGATTGATTCTTACCCCAAGAGATGATTCGATTTTTACGGAATATGCGCCTCCGGTATATGGGACAGCAAATTTCCCTTTTTCAAGGGTAAAGTATGCAGATGATTGGCTGACAAGTATTTCCACATAAGGATCCACATTATTGGTCTCTGCAAAAATCTTTATTGTCGCCTCCCTCATTTCGAATGATTCATTCTTCCCTGCTTCAACCACAAAAAGTTCTTCCCTCATTTCAGATTTAGTCTGTGATTCAACACTAATCCAATCGCTGTCACATTCTATATGATAGTCAAAATTCAGGCTGAAAGGTATTTCTATTCTACCACCGTCACAAGGAATCGTGTATGAAAGTCCTTCAGTGAATATTATTTCATTCTGTTCAAAATTAATCACGGTGACCTGTGAAAAGCCGTAATCATCAGAAAGAATTACATTTACGAAACCATCTTTATATGGGACTGGTGGCGTCACCACCAGAGTACCGCTGCCAGAGGTATGTTTTTCAATCTTGACTGAATAATTCCCGTCTGATGAGGCAGTAATCTTGGTCGATTCATCCCCTCCGAAAATCATATAATTAATATAGACATCAATACCGGGCGCTGCACCTGTGCAATTCTCATCTATATCCAATTTTAGTAGTGGCTTGTGGTATTTTGGAAGAGTGAGGACTGTGCCATCTGCAAGAATCATAACCAGTTGGTCCTCACTATCTTTTACATCCAAGAAGAACGATTCCCCGTCTTTACCGCTTGCTTCTCCAATCAATGTCCAATTCTTTCCCCCATCTATGGACAAGAACCAGTTTCCACCTGATATTTTGAAAAGAGGTGTGATACCATCTATTCCTTCAGCCAGTATTTTATTTCCGTCCTCCATCATCCATTCTCCATCTATTGTCCAATAATACAAGCCGTCATCATCCTTCTTTACTCCGATTACGGGAGTATGGGCATCTTCACCGTCAATTCCAAAATATATGCTCTTTTCGCCGCTTTTTACGAATTTAATGGTGTAGCCGATCACATTGCTTCCGGATTCATCAAAAATCTCTTTTATCCATTCAACAAAATCATAGCCCTGCAATACTTCAATAGCACTTTGTAAAACCTGGATATTGGAATTCAACTCACTGCATTGTTTTTCCAATGCGGCTATTTTTTCCGTATTGTTCCTTATGCTCTCTTCAAGCACCTCATTTGCCTTGTCCATTTCATTGATTATCTGTGCACAAGACATTGCCATCATAGTGGCTGCCACGATTGAAACTAAATATCTCATAATTGCTTTTTTCTCAAATTAATTCAGTGTTTCCAATTATCCGGAATCTGATCATTGTCAGTAAAGTTGTTTCCCACATATCCCCTCATATATCCTTGATAATTTTTCATTATCCTGAAATAATCAGGATAGAGATGTCGTTCATACAAATGTATTTTTTTCCCGTTAATGATGGTGTATGGCGATTCGCCAGTAAGTTCGCAGCAGAAAAAAACTTCTTGGAAAAAATAAATATTAGGATTGTTGTCGAATAAGTTTGGCGGCAATTCTCCCATATTGTTACAATATATAAATGTTTGCCCAAAATTATTAGCTTCAGGACAATAGGCAAACAGGTCATCCGGCAATGGTCCCAATAAGGAACAACCCGCAAAAGTGTTTCCAAATGTTTTGATATGTATATTGTTTCTCAACATTCCCTTAGGAATGGCCCTCAATTTTTTGCAATCACGAAACACTTCATTGAAACTCTGTAACTCCGGGCAGTTATAAAACAATTTATCTGGAATAATCTCAATGCTTGTAGCAGCAAACATACCGCCTAAATCCTTCAAACTTTTGCAATTATCGAGCAGTTTTTCCGGTATTTCCTTTATTTCTGTGCAATTTCTGAAAACATTGTAGGCAGATTCAAGTTTATCTGCATAAGCAAACAATGACTCTGGTATCTCTTTTAAACTTTTACAATTCTGAAATGCTTCGTTGAAAGAATAGACCTCTGAAAACGCACCTTCTCCATCAGACGGAATTCTTTCGAGGAGGAGATTGTTTTCAAATGCTTCTGACATACTTCTAAGCCCTGTATGTCCCCATTGGATAACTTCACACACTGATTCCAACCCTGGCTTATCTCCTGAATACAAGCTTGTGACTGTTCCGTTGATTCTGATGATGAAGGTCTCATCTGAACTTATGTATTTATGTGAAGGGAATTCGTAATTCACCCTCTCCTCCGAGGTACCGTCTCCCCATTCAATGATACAATCCACTTTCTCGTTCAACGGTAGAGTGACCGTCCTGTCATAGGCATTCAACGGGCGAACCTTGAAAATCATAGTTTCCGGATCCTCCTCCCCTTCTGCTACCTGTTCAATTCTTACTACATCGAGCAATTGAGTCCCATCTTCACTGAAAAGATGGATTTCCCCGTCTCTTTCTTTTCCTTCCTCATTCCCATCGATATTGATTTCAAGGATATAATCTTCAACTCCTTCATTAATATAATTTACTGATATCCAATCAGCAATACCAGGCTCTACATATAGGCCAAATGAAGATTTCAGGGCGATTCTCGCAGTCGCCACCCTACATCCCAGTCTCAAAAAATTGCGCTGCAATTCCCATTTGGCTGCAGTCTGGACAATTTCTATTTTTCTGAGCGGATTACCTGGGTCATTGACGGCGTACAATTCAATTGTCGCACTACGATCCTCAAATTCCCTGTTCATACCGACATTAATAGTGAATGAGCGGTCTTCCATTGAGGCTTTTGTCATCCCTTCTATTTCCAACCATTCCCCTGCACTCTCCGGCAACTCCAATCTGAACTCATAATTGGAAAAAACCGGGACGGAAATTTGTCCTCCTTGTGCCGGAATAATATATTTCAAACCATCAGGAAAGATGATGTCCCTCCTATAGAAATTAACGACACGATAGACAGTATAGCCGTTTGCAGATGCGATAACGGTGATATGACCGTCCTCGTAATACTTCGGACCTGTTATTACGACTCGCCCGCTGTTTGGACTACCCTTCTCTATCTGCACAGTATAATTGCCGTCGGATGAAGCCGTAACCACAGTGTTTTGATCTCCTCCTTCAATCCTGTAATTGAGCACAATGGTCTTTCTTGCCTCAATACCTGTCTCGTCTGAAGCAATGTCCAGCCATATTGACAATGCCTTGTAGAGTGGAATTGCAAATGTGGAGCCGTCGGCCAAAGTGAAAATAACCTCTTCAGTACCGATTTCGACAGAAGAAAACAATTCATCTCCATTCTTTCCGTCAGCAACACCCAGTTCCATCCAGCTGTCTCCTCCATTATATGAAACCTCCCATTTACTTTCATTTTGTCGCAGCAGAGGTGTTACGGCATCATCTCCGACAACCTTCAGCGGACTCCCATCTTCTGAACAAAGCCATTCGCCGTTGACAGTCCAATACAAGCAGCCATCCTCTCCGCTCTTAATTCCCACAACCGGTACTTCTGCTTCCGCCCCATCTTTTCCATTGCGGATTTCGATGATTTTGCCACTTTTGAAATAAAGCGTCCATCCATCCTTTCCATCAGATTCCGTTTTTTCCACATTAATCAGAAAATCCTTCTGTATTATGGAATTGGCAAGATATGAGATGGAATTGATACTCATATTAATCGAATCGCATCTCGCCTGCAAAAGCGCAATCCTTTCCGCATTTAAAACTATCTGATTCTCATTCTTCAGATTATTCTTCCACATCCTGTCCATCAGGGTGTCATTGCAGGCAACAACCGTCACCAGACAAACAAGAATTGAAATAAATCTGTGCACTATGTTTCTAATTCGTTCCATATTATTTGAATACCTCATCTTCTTCCATTGAATTCAATCCATAAGTCTTTATCAGACTGAATATTTCAGGGTCAAGATTGCCTCTGAAAACATAAGAAGGATTTTGCCTGCAAGACTTAAGATAATGCTGGACAGCTTTTTGGTTCTCACCTCTCCTCGCATATAGAATGGCAAGGAGATAATTGACTTTGTCGCAATCTTCCAATTTGAGAAGGATTTTCAATGCCGACGCATTTTTATCCATCCCTATGTTGGCCACTGCCGTATTGAAATCCTGATATGGCTGGAGCAGAACAAGTGCCGTAGCATAGTCCATATTCTTGAGTGCCTGGACACCTTGCATATAGGTAGAATCAATGACAGTAGTGTGAACTGTATCTTTAATCATTCCTTTTCTGTGAAGGAAAAAATGAAATTTGACCGTTCGCAATTTTGGATAGAGGGTGGACTTCATATAATTGTAGAATCCTGTTCTCTTGAGTGCAGCCTCACGCGCATCCAAATCATTATATTTCTCACAGGCATCGAAAAACTCCTCTTTCTGGGAATCATTCATTACAATATCTTGACTTACAAGAGTTTCAAGGTCGCCCCAATTCTCTGGAATGCAACGGGCCTTCATCTCAATCTTAACGATGGAATCAGATGCGTCTGTAAATTCTTCATTTCCAATGGTTGCAAAGACGCCCATTGAATTGATAAGAGAATCACTGCATTCTTCCAGATAATCCCCAAAATACGAAGATACCGCATCAGAGCGTTTCTTTGCCAATAATGCATTTGCTGCTAGCGAGCCTTCTGGAGAAGCAGTTGCACTCACGATTATGGAATCCAGATCATAATGCTGGTTGTTTATCAATGAATTTAAAGTATTCTTTGTCAACGCAATTTCTTCAGGATTATGACCATATTCCGGATCGATATCAAATCTTCCGACAGGAAAGTCAATACGGCTTTCCGTATTGTCCTCAGCCCTTCTTTCTATCACCCTGGTGATATAATGTTCCCGGTCATCAACAAATGCCGAAATGGAACTGATATAAAAAGTCAGAGGTTGACACGAAGGTATCCTATAAATGCACTTCTCCTGCTCAAAGATTTCTCCACTCAGTACAATATCCACCTTTCTTAAACGAGGTACGGAATTGATTTGCTGGACATAGTTGTAGATAAAATCCCCATTTTCACTCACCATTATCGTGTCAAGCCTTATGCCTTCGGAAACAATAGGAGCTTTTACATATTTCCTATATTTCTTGTTAATTTTGGCCTTTCTTCTCTCGTTCAGATTTTTTGAAAACTTATTGGTATAATGATCTA
>JBJEBO010000441.1:6206-7533 GCA_051870155.1 Candidatus Cryptobacteroides sp. | reverse complement strand
CCGATAGTGGTTGAATCAGAGGCATATACGGAATTGAGTCCTTGAGCCTCCTGTGCCGGGTCTCCACAGAGGTCGTCGCCTCTCTGCCAAAATTCGTGGTCGGGATTCTGGGAGGCATATCCACCCCAAGCCCAGAAATTGACACCTGCGAACAGTCCGCCTTCTTCCTTTGAACGGACTATACGGTCGAAGATGTGGGCATAATAAGCGTCGCGGACTGTGACAGGGATATCCTTTGAAAAACGGAAGCCGTCACGTGGGAAACCGAATTCTTCGAGAACCACAGGCTTACCATATTTCTTTGCTATTGCCAGATGCTCATCTATATAGGCATCTGTCTCGGCGATTGCATTCGGAAGGTCCTCTGCGAGAGTCTCAGGCTTCGCCCAACCCCAGTTATAAGGCCAGATATGGATGTTCATATAGTCAATATCCGGGCAGGAATGGATTTTCTCGAAGAGTTCCAAACTGCCTTCACATCCCCATTTGCCTTCGCTTCCGGAAGATACCATATGATTGCCGTCAATTGATTTTATAAGCGCCGCTGTGCTCCACATCCAATCCACAAATGCCTGCTGTACAGCAGGATCGGAGCTAAAGCAGCGTGGTTCGTTGCCTATTTGCCAGGAAAAGATTGCCGGGTCTTCGCTATATGGCTTGCCTGTTATGGAATTTGTGCGTGAAACAACAGTGCGCACGTGGTCGGCAAACAATGCCTTAGCCTTTTCGCAGGTGACAAATTTGCCTGCAGCTTCCATATATGCCGGATAACCGATTTCTGCAGGAATCGGGGCCTTTCCCTCCCCTGCCCATTCGAGATACATTCCATATCCACCGGACCATTCCCAAGAGTTGTTTATATACAGAACGGCCTGCATATTCCTCTTTCCCATCTCCACGAGAAGACGGTCGAGACCACGGAATATGTCTTCATTATATTCTCCGGGAGCTTTTTGGAGAGTAGGTTCTATACGAGTTGGAACACCATCGGGACCGTCCCCACCGACGAGGACGCGGAGATTGTCGATTCCAAGGGAATGAAGATTGTCGAGTTCAGCAGTAAGACGCTCTGAGTTGCCCCCCCCCGAGAATCGCACCATACCAGAAATTCGCACCTATATAATAAGGTGAGGGCGTGTTGACGAATTGTCCGTCATTTACACTTGCAAAGTCCGATGAGGGAGTGCCACAGGATACTGCAAGAATCAGAGTTGTCAAAAAGATGACAAAATGTGGTTGTTTCATTAGTTTAGCGCTATAATTTGATTTTGCAAATGTAGAGAGTCAGCACAAGTCAAACAAACACAATTTTATCATTTTTTTGTAT
>JBJEBO010000441.1:0-6106 GCA_051870155.1 Candidatus Cryptobacteroides sp. | reverse complement strand
CTCTCCGTGCTTCTTTCCGTATGGGCGAAAGAACTGGAAGCCAACACCTTGGCATCCTCGGCAATCGACAGTTCATATAGCATATCAAGGAATTTCAGGAACTGGGAGAAACTGCCGTTGCCCGTAGCGAGAGAATCAAGTATATGATAGACTTTCATTATGGTCCCCACCGGGAATGCAAGTCCGTGCTCCGCCTTGCGAAGCATAGTCTTTATGGACGCAAACTGGTTTTTGGACAAGAGATCCGCCCCGAAAATGTCCGGAGAGAAGAGAATCGTTATTTCCCTGATATCCTTTGAATTACATTTACCCTGTTCCCAGACGTGCTCAAGATATTCGGCTCCAATCAGCACCAATTCATAATCCCCGATTTCCTCGACGCTGTCGCCAACAATCCTCCTGACTCCCGCACCGTGCTCTATGAAATTCAATTCGTATTCCTTATGCCTGTGCAAAGGATAGGTAAATTCGGTTTTATGCCTCTCAACGATATTGAAACAGTCTTTTTCTGACAAGGGAGTGATTTCCGTAAATACTTCGCTCATAGTTAGTGGTATGTGGTCCCCACAAAAATACAAAAAATATTTAAAATGATACTATTTTAACATATTCTTTTATTATTCGGTCACTTTGAGCTGGATTTTGAGGTTTTGGAGACTAATTGGTTATATTTGTGGGTAAATATTTGCACAGTATGGAAAGTCTAGACCACACAACTGCCGAATTATTTGCAGCACAGGCACTTGCATCGCAAGTCAAAAAAGAACTCAAACAAAACATACTACCTTTCTGGACAGAGAGGATGACAGCCCCTGAACGAGGATTTTATGGAAGAATCAGCGGTTTGGGAGAACTTGACACAAATGCACCTTTAGGAGCAATAATGAATGCGAGAATTTTGTGGACATTTTCTTCCGCAGCAAGGGTTTTGGCAAACGACCCGTCCTGCGGAGAAACTGTAGCATCCTGCCTTAAGACGGCGGAAAGGGCCAAGAAAGAAATAACAGAGCGCTTCTATGACAAGGAGTTTGGCGGTATTTACTGGTCGCTTCATCCGGACGGAAGTCCTGAGGACACCAAGAAGCAAATCTATGCCATAGCATTTGCAATCTATGGTCTTGCCGAGTATCACAGGGCAACAGGAGACGCTGAGGCGCTGGATTATGCAATCCGTTTGTTCCACGACATCGAGAAACACAGTTTTGATTCCGTCAAGAACGGATATTTCGAAGCTTTCACAAGAGAGTGGAATACAATCGGGGATATGAGGCTCAGCGACAAGGATGCCAACGAGTCCAAGACTATGAACACCCATCTTCACGTACTTGAGGCATATACCTGCCTCTACCGGGTGTGGAAGGACGACCTGCTCAAGGAAAGGCTTGCAGGTCTGATTGACATTTTCTGCAATGTAATCTGTGGGGAGGGCGGTCATCTGAGACTGTTCTTTGATGATGACTGGAATTGCAATTACGACATAATTTCATACGGTCACGACATCGAGGCTTCCTGGCTGCTTTATGAGGCTGCTGAAGTTCTTGGGGAAAAATCTTATATTTGTAAAGTCGGCAGTCTTGCAGTGAAAATCGCCAATGCTGCTTGCGAAGGTCTTGGCAAGGACGGAGGGATGATTTATGAAAGGGAAGGCAAGAATGGTCCGGTCGATGGGGACAGGCATTGGTGGGTACAGGCGGAAACCGTGGTGGGATGCATCAACACCTGGAATCTGACCGGAGAGAGAGTATGGTTGGAGAAGGCATTGAACTGCTGGGATTTCATCAAGGCACATATCATCGACCACGAAGGCGGGGAATGGTTTTGGAGCCTGTGTGCGGACGGTACTGTGAACAGGGATGACGATAAGGCCGGATTCTGGAAATGCCCATACCACAACGGACGAATGTGTATGGAGGTCATCGAAAGAATCTGATGCTCATTTGCAAATAAGACGAGAATAACACTAATAACCAATAATTATGAGAAAAAATACGATCTGCATTCTTGCGGCGTTGCTTGCCTGTGTGTCTATGCACGCCAAAGTAACTCTTCCTGAAATAATTGGAGAATATATGGTCCTCCAGCAAAACACAAAGGTTAAGCTATGGGGAAAGGCTGAACCAGGGGCAAAAGTGAGCATTGAGGCATCTTGGGGAGAAAAAGTTTCCACAAAGGCCGGCAAAGATGGGAAATGGATCGTGGCGCTTCAGACACCTGCGGCAAGCTATGAGGAGAGAAGCATAGTATTCTCTGACGGTACTCCATTGATTGTCAATAATATACTTATTGGTGAAGTCTGGTATGCAGGCGGTCAGTCCAATATGGAAATGCCGTTGAACGGATTCTGGCACTGCCCTGTGGAGGGAGCGAATGAGGACATAGCCACTGCAAGGAAATGGAAAGGAGTGAGGATGGTGACTATTCCGAAAAACGGATGTCTGACCGTGCAGGATGAGGTGCCGGGCAAATGGAAAGAGAGTACTCCTGAGAATGTAAGATGGTTCAGCGCGACGGCCTGGTATTTTGCAAGGATGATTAATGAGTCCCTCGATGTGCCTGTTGGTATCATAACCTGCAGCTGGGGAGGCACAAGGGTGGAAGGCTGGCTTCCAGAGGAAATCGTAAGGACATATCCGGACATCGATTATGACACCGAATGCCAGAAGAAGGAGCAGACCTGGTGGCATTATAGCAATGTGACAATGATGTATAACGGAATGTACCATCCAATCAAGGACTACACCGTGAAAGGATTCGTCTGGTATCAGGGAGAGTCTAATGTCGGAAAGCACGAGGATTATCCTGAAAGATTCAACGAGCTCGTAAATATATGGAGGAAGAATCAGGGCTTCGAGGCTCCTGTATATTGGGTGGAGCTTGCCCCTTGGCTCTATGGAGGAGACGGGACTTCAGGTGCGAGGTTCAGGGAGATGCAGCAGAAGATGAGGGCGAAAATTCCAAACAGTGGCATCGTCTGCACCAATGACCTTGTATATCCTGACGAAGCAAAGCAGATTCATCCGCGCAACAAGAGGGAAGTCGGCAACAGATTGGCATATCTTGCTTTGAACCACACTTATGGCTGCACCGCCATTGAAGGATATTATCCTGAGTATAAGTCTATGACAATCAATGGGGATACAGCCGAATTGTCTTTCTACAACGCAGAGGACGGATTCACACCTTGGGAGGGTATGCAAGGATTTGAAATCGCAGGAGAGGACAAGGTGTTCCACAAGGCTGAGGCTTGGCTCAACAACGGGAGCAGGACTATATTTGTCCGTTCTTCCGAGGTGCCTGCACCTGTGGCAGTGCGCTATTGCTTCAAAGACTTCGAGCTCGGAAATGTGATAAGCAACCGTATGCTTCCTCTTATGCCATTCAGAACTGATGCTTGGTAAGGAATCTTCAAATCTTAGAAAACAAATCTATCATAGAAAATCTTATCCAAATTTGAAGAAATAATTTTTCAGATTCCCAAAGTATGAATATACCTGAATATATTATAAAAATGGCAGCGCTGGTGGTGGTCGCCATTTTTCCATTCCAGGCATTCGCCTCCGTGGAAGCAGACCTCCGCGAATGTATATGCATTGACAAGAATTGGCAATTTTCTTTTGGTAACGCCTCTTCTCCGGAAGCGGATTTCGGCTGCGGTACGGAATATTTCAATTATCTGACTAAGGCAGCATCCATCCACAATGCCGGACCATATTCCCCGAAATTCGATGCTTCAACCTGGCGCAGCATTGATCTTCCTCACGATTGGGTTACAGAACTGCCATACGATTCCCTCGCCAGCCATAGTCACGGGTACAAGACTGTAGGCTACAAATATCCTGAAACCAGCGTGGGATGGTATCGAAAAACGTTCAGCATCCCCGCTTCGGACAAGGGGAGGCATATAAGCCTAAGATTTGACGGAATTTTCAGAGATGCACGGGTGTGGGTGAACGGCTTTTATCTTGGTCACGAGCCAAGCGGCTATGCCTTTCAGATTTACGATATTTCAGAATATCTGAATTATGGCGGGGATAATCTAATTTGTGTGAGGGCTGATGCCACTTTGGAAGAGGGATGGTTCTATGAGGGTGCCGGAATTTACCGACACGTATGGCTGGAAAAGACCGAACCGGTGCACATAGCCCCTTATGGAACTTTCATACAGTCAATATTTCCAGACGACGGAAGTTTCGACAGCGTTGTCCTCAACATTTCCGCAACTGTGGACAACAAGGGACTCAATATTGCGGACATCTCATTGAAACACATTGTGGTAGGACCTGACGGAGATGTCATTGCAGAATGTTCCGCAGGTGACGCCGTCATCCTGCCAAAAGCATCTTCCACTATTTCAACACAGATAAACATTCCTCAGCCGCATCTATGGAGTTGCGAACATCCGGACCTATACAAAATCGTGACACAAGTTCGTTCCGAGGGGCAGGTCTTTGATGAATATGAGACTGTCTGCGGAATTAGGAAGGTGGAGTTCGATGCAGACAAAGGTTTCATTCTCAACGGTAAGCAGGTTAAAATCAAAGGCGTGAATATGCATCAGGACCATTCAGGAGTAGGTACGGCAATCCCGGATGAACTTCAGGAATGGAGGCTTCTGCAATTGAAGAAATTCGGATGCAATGCCTATAGGGCAAGTCACAATCCGATGACTCCGCAAATGCTTGATGCCTGTGACCGACTGGGAATTTTGGTAATCGAAGAAAATAGGCTCACGGGAGTCAATGAAGAACATATCAGGCTGCTGGAGAAGATGATACGCAGGGACAGGAATCATCCGTGCATCATTCTGTGGAGCGTGGGAAACGAAGAGTGGGGCATCGAATGGAATGAATGGGGAAGCGATATTGCTGCTTCGATGAGGGAATATTGCCACAGGAAAGACCCGTCGCGTCTTATGACGGTCGCTTCCAGCGGAGGACCGGCTCCGTTGGTGGGTGCAGATGTAGCCGGATACAATTACATTTTGCAGAATCCTGTTGAAAAGCATCGCGGGGATTATCCTTCCAGATGTGCTGTGGGTTCGGAGGAGACAAGCGGATGCGGCACAAGGGGAGTATATTTCGATGATGTCGAAAATGGAAGGATGGCATCGCTGAACCGTAGTCCGAATGGTCCTGACAGCCTGTACAATTGTATAGAAAGAGGATGGAAATTCTATTATGACAGACCTTGGCTCGGCGGTCTGTTTTATTGGACAGGATTTGATTATCGCGGGGAGCCGAATCCGTTGAAATTCCCTGCGGTGGGTTCAGAGTTCGGTATCTTGGATTATTGCGGTTTCCCGAAAGATGAGGCTTGGTATCTCAGGGCTTGGTGGACGGATGAAACGGTATTGCATATTCTGCCGCACTGGAATCTGAAAGGTCACGAAGGTGAGAGGATTCCGGTATGGGTTTATAGCAATTGCGACGAGGTAGAATTGACTGTCAACGGCAGGCGTCTCGGACGGAAGAAGATGCCTTTCAACGGTCATCTTGAGTGGGAGGCCACATATAAGGGCGGAAGTATCATAGCCACAGGCTATCGCAAGGGGCGGAAAGTTGCTCAGGAGAGGATTGAGACCACAGGAGAGGCAGTAAGGGCTGATGCCTCAATTGAGTTCAAGGGGGCATCAGGCGAATGGGACATTCTTTCAGTTGAGAATTTCACTGCTGTTCCGGAGAAATTGCCGCTCGCTTCAGGTCAGATTGCCATCGTAAATATTTCTATGAAGGATAGCAAGGGTCGTTTCGTGCCCGATTCTTGTTGCGAAATATGCATTTCTGTTCCAAATACTTGGAGAATATTAGGCTCAGGCAACGGGGATCCCGCTTGCCAGGCACCGGATCATCCTTATGAAGTCGCAGTCCCTATTATGGATTATGGGAATGAAACCTGTCCGGGTATTTCCTCAAGACAGGTAACTCTCCCTGTCTTCAACGGCCACGCCCAACTCCTCCTTCAGCTCCGGTGATTGATTTTCATCTATAAGCACCTCGCGACGAGCGGCAAGGGATGTGGCGCACGAAGTGCGGCAAATCCCCGTGTCGAGGCTGACTCAAAAGTCCTTTAAATGTCATCTCGACCAAGCGAAGCGCGTGGAGAGATC
>JBJEBO010000440.1:0-7547 GCA_051870155.1 Candidatus Cryptobacteroides sp. | reverse complement strand
GGTGATACGATTATCGGCATCAAGGGACGTGTTGGCTTCGAGGCAGCGGCTCCGCTGATTCTCATCAAGGCTCATCATCTACTTGAAAAACACACACTTACCAAAGGTCAGCTTTATTGGAAAGACCAGATTTCCCTCTGGTATGGACAGCAGATGCACGAAGCGATGTATCTCGACCCTGTGATGAGGGATATGGAGGCTATGATGGACTCAATGGAAAAGACAGTGAACGGAGAGGTTGAAGTAGCCCTGATGCCTTACCATTTCTCTGTACTTGGATGCAGCAGCGCCCAGGATCTTATGAGCTCGGCATTCGGAGCATACGGGGAAATCAACAAGTCATACTCCGGAAGAGATGTCGTAGGCTTCACTAAAGTCATTGCCAATCCGCTCAAGATATATTACACTGTCAACGGTGAGGATTCGGCACTATGAGAAAGATAAGGGTTGCAATAGCGGGAGGAACCGGTTATACTGGAGGTGAACTTTTCAGGATTTTGCTGAATCATCCTGAGGTAGAGGTGGTTGCAGCAACGACCACATCCAACGATGGCACCCCTGTCACTGATGTGCACAGGGATTTGTTCGGAGAGACAGACCTCTGTTTCGGCACAAGTCTGAACGACCCGGACGTACTTTTCCTTTGTCTCGGGCACGGAATTTCGAGGCAATTCGTGGACGGCAATGAGATCAGCCCTGATTGCAGAATCATCGACCTCGGGAATGATTTCAGGTTGGATGGAGATTATGCCGGAAGACATTTCGTATATGGGCTGTGTGAGAGTGCAAAAGAAGAAATCAAGAAGGCTCACGACATAGCAAATCCCGGATGTTTTGCAACAGCCATTCAATTGGCAGTCATACCTTTGGCTTCGGCAGGACTGCTCAAGGATGAAGTTCACGTGACAGCATTGACGGGGTCCACCGGAGCAGGAAAGAAACCTTCCGCAACTACTCATTTCAGCTGGCGAAGCGACAATATCTCTATTTACAAGAATTTCACTCACCAGCACATAGATGAAATCCGCAAAAACATCCTATACGTTGCCCAGTCTTCAGGAAAATATGAAAATCTGGACGAATCCTTTCCAATCGTGAATTTTATTCCAATGAGGGGAGATTTTGCAAGGGGAATTTTTGCGAGCATCCACACAAGGGCGGTGGAAGGGCTCTCACTTGAGGATTACAGGGACATATATAATACATATTACAATGATTCGCCTTTCGTTTTCCACAGCGATGCGGACATTTGTCTCAAAGAAGTGGTAAACACCAACAAGTGTCTGTTGCACGTGGAGTTGCACAACGGATATGTCCACATCGCCAGTGTGATTGACAATCTTGTGAAAGGTGCTGCCGGACAGGCTGTTCAGAATATGAATCTGATGTTCGGTTTGGATGAGAGCACCGGCCTTAAACTCAAGGCTTCAGCATTTTAAGAAATATTCAGATGAAACTTTTTGACGTATATAAATTATGGGACATAGAGCCTGTTCGTGGGCTCGGAACAACTCTCTGGGACAAGAACGGGGAGGAATACACCGACCTTTACGGAGGACACGCGGTGATTTCTATCGGCCATTGCCATCCACACTATGTCCAGATGCTCACCGACCAATTGCATAAGCTCGGTTTTTATTCCAATGCAGTACAGAACTCTTTGCAGAAAGACCTTGCGGCAAGATTGGGAAAGGTGAGTGGATATGACGACTATGCACTCTTCCTGTGCAACAGCGGCGCAGAAGCGAATGAAAATGCTATGAAAACAGCCTCATTCCACACGGGCAAACCAGGCATCCTCGCTTTCCACAAAGCTTTCCACGGCAGGACTTCCGGGGCAGTGGCAACAACTGACAATCCCAAAATTCAGTCTCCGTTCAATGCCACTTCCAATGTGTCTTTCGCCACTTTGGGAGACATAGAAAGTGTCAAGAGAGTTCTTTCTTCAGGGACATTTGCAGCCGTAATAATCGAAGGAATCCAGGGAGTGGCAGGAATTTATGAACCATCAACCGAATTTTTCAAAGAATTGAGGGAGACCTGCGACAAATACGGATGTCTGCTGATTCTTGACGAGGTGCAGTCCGGTTATGGAAGGACGGGCAAATTCTTCGCCCACCAGCATCACGGAATCAGGGCGGACATCATCACCACCGCAAAAGGAATGGGCAACGGCTTCCCTATCGGAGGCGTACTTGTTAGTCCTGAAATAAAGCCATCCTATGGAATGCTCGGAACAACGTTCGGAGGCAACCATCTTGCTTGCACCGCAGCTCTCGCAGTTCTCGATGTAATTGAGAATGAGCACCTTGTTGAGAATGCAGCCAAAATGGGCGAATGGTTTGAGAAAGCATTCGGAGCCTGCCAGGGAGGAGTGTTGGACAAGGCTCTCGAAGAATACAGGGGACGTGGTCTTATGATAGGATTGCAAATCAAGGAAGAATATACAGGCTTGAGAGACAAGTTGCTCTTTGATAAACATTTCTTCACCGGTGCCGCAGGTGCGTCGGTAATCAGGCTTTTACCATCACTCACTATCGACGAACAAACGGCCTCCAAATTTATGGAAGCGTGGAAAGAATTGACCTGCAAATGAATGAAAATATGAGACATTTTACTTCAATGACACAGTTCGCCGACCTCAACAAAGCTTTCGAGGCGGCAAAATATGTAAAGGAAAACCCTTTTGCAGATCAGGCTTTAGGCAAGAACAAGACATTGCTGATGATATTCTTCAATTCCAGTCTCAGAACCAGGCTTAGCACCCAGAAAGCTGCTATGAATCTCGGGATGAATGTAATAGTTCTCGATGTGAACCAGGGGGCTTGGAAACTTGAGACAGAAAGGGGCGTGATTATGGACGGAGACAAGCCCGAACATCTTTTGGAGGCAATTCCGGTGATGGGATGTTATTGTGACATCATTGGTGTGCGTTCATTTGCGAGATTCGAGAACAAAAAAGATGATTATGAAGAAGTAATCCTGAACCAGTTCATCAAATATTCCGGACGTCCGGTGTTCAGTATGGAAGCTGCCACAAGGCATCCCCTCCAGACATTCGCTGATATGATTACAATCGAGGAATATAAAAAGACTGCCAAACCGAAGATTGTGATGACCTGGGCTCCACATCCCAAAGCCTTGCCACAGGCTGTTCCAAACTCATTTGCAGAGGGAATTAATCTCACTGATTATGAATTTGTCATAACTCATCCCCAAGGATATGAACTGGATCCTGCTTTTGTAGGAAAGGCAAAGGTGGAATACGACCAGAAAAAGGCCTTCGAAGGAGCAGATTTCATTTATGCCAAGAATTGGGCTGCATATACCGGAGAGAATTACGGAAAGGTGCTCTGCACGGACAGATCTTGGACTGTGGATGCAGAAAAGATGGCTCTTACCAACAACGCATTTTTTATGCACTGCCTCCCGGTAAGAAGGAATATGATTGTGACTGACGAAGTTATAGAAAGTCCTCAGTCCATAGTGATTCCGGAGGCGGCAAACAGGGTGGTTTCTGCCCAGACAGTGTTGAAAGAAATTTTGCTTGGTCTATGACAACGGTCGTTAAAATCGGAGGGAACATAGTTGACAATCCTTTGGTTCTCAAAGAGTTCGCAGAAAAATTTGCTTTATTGCCTGGGCAAAAGGTTCTTGTCCACGGAGGCGGTGTGATGGCAAGCGCGATGCAAAAGTCGCTCGGAATGGTCCCGAAAATAATTGAAGGACGGAGGGTGACCGATGAGGAGACTTTGAAAGTGGTGACTATGGTCTATGCCGGATGGTGTAACAAGAACATCACCGCCCTCCTTCAGGCACAGGGATGCAATGCCATCGGGCTGAGCGGTGCAGACGGGAATGTGATTAAGGCTGACAAGAGGGCACCCATTCAGGTTGGCGGAGAACTTGTTGATTATGGATTTGTAGGAGATGTCACTCCACAAGGAGTGAATGCGGATTTCCTTAATATTCTGCTTGACAACGGCATTGTTCCGGTCTTATGCGCAATCAACCACGATGGCAAGGGGAATCTTCTCAACACCAATGCAGATACAATAGCTTCCTCTGTCGCATCAGCTCTCGGAGATGATGTCGAACTAGTTTACTGCTTTGAAAAAGCAGGTGTACTAAGAGATAAAAACGATGATTCAAGTGTGATTCCACACATCAGTTCAGAGGAGTTTGAAAGCCTAAAATCAGAGGGAATAATAGCAGACGGAATGATTCCAAAATTGGAAAACGCTTTCAAGGCGATTGGACAAGGAGTCAAAAGAGTTTCAATCAAGCACGCATTGGATCTGCTTGAATCCAAGGGAACAGTATTGGAAAAATGAGAGTTAATACAGAATATCTTGCATCAGAAGCTACAGCCCTGCTCAAGGAAATGACTGCAATTCCATCCACTTCTTTTGAGGAGGACGCGGTTTGCACACATTTATGCAAGAGATTACAGGAGATGGGAATCGTCCCGGAAAGAATAGGCAACAACATTGTGTGTGAGATGGTTAAAAACCCCTCCTCCCCTACTCTTATGCTTTGCGCACACATCGACACGGTGGCTGCGACATCAGAATATTCCTTCAACCCCTTCGTTCCCGACTACACCGTTGCAACAGAAGTCATTGGAGAAAATATAGGAAGAAAGGTGACGGAGGATGAGATTGTCGCCGGGTTGGGAAGCAATGACGACGGGGCAAGTGTTGTGGCTTTAATCAGCGTTTTCAGATATTTCATTGAGCATCCGGAGGAAGCAGGAATTGCAAATCTGACTTTGGTACTTACATCAGAAGAAGAGAGATCCGGAACCAATGGAATAAGGTATTTATGGGGAAAGCGATTGAGTCGGATTCAATATGCCGTTATAGGAGAACCTACAGGAATGAGGGCGGCAACCTCGGAACGAGGACTACTTGTGATAGATGCAGTGAGCGAAGGAGTGAGCGGCCATGCGGCAAGAAACGAAGGAGTGAATGCCATTTACAAAGCTATGGAAGATATAGACAGGCTCCGTTCACACAAATTCACGAAAAGATCTCCTCTTATGGGAGATGTGCATCTGAATGTCACCCAGATAAATGCAGGGACTGCCCACAATGTCGTTCCGGACAAATGTACTTTCGTGGTGGACATCCGTCCTACGGAACAATATACCAACGAAGAGATTTTCAATGAACTGCAGGGAATTTGCTCAAGCACACTGAAAGCACGGAATCTGGCGAACCGCTCAAGTGCGACAAAAGAAGGTTCCCCACTGGCTGCGGCTGCAGAGGCTTGCGGAATTGAAACCTTTTCATCTCCGACAACGTCAGACTGGATGAGAATAGGATGTGACGCAATCAAAATGGGTCCAGGAGAGTCATCAAGGTCACATAAAAAAGATGAATTCGTCCTAGTTGACGAAATCAGGAATGCAATAGACAAATACATTGAATTTATTGGAAGTATAAAATTATGAGCAATACACTTTGGAGCAAAGGAACGCAGGCAACGGATATCGTGGAGGATTTCACAGTAGGAAACGACAGAATCCTGGATCTCCGTCTTGCAAAATATGATGTCATCGGATCCAAAGCTCACATCAAGATGCTTGATTCCATAGGACTCCTTTCCAGCGATGAATTGGAGAAGCTGACAGCAGGTTTGGACGATATTCTATCCGAAATTGAAAAGGGAGACTTCGTGCTTGAGGATGACGTGGAGGATATTCATTCACAGGTAGAACTTCTGCTGACAAGGCGTCTCGGAGACATCGGAAAGAAGATTCACTCCGGACGCTCTCGAAATGACCAGGTACTCGTGGACATAAAACTGTTCCTTAAAGATGAGGTGCTCAAATTCAGAGAGGAAATCCTGGAATTGTTCGACATCTTCCAAAGTCTCAGCGAAAAATACAAGTCCATCCTGCTTCCCGGCTATACCCACGGACAGGTGGCAATGCCGTCTTCGTTCGGAATGTGGTTCGGAGCATACGCCGAAGCGCTTGCAGATAATATGTATATGCTCAGGGGCGCATACGGTGTGACAGACCAGAATCCTCTCGGTTCTGCAGCCGGATATGGAAGTTCGTTTCCTCTCGACAGGATGATGACTACGGAAATCCTCGGTTTCGGTTCGCTTGAATGGAATAGTGTTGCAGCCCAATTGAGCAGGGGGGCGACGGAACTTGCCGTTGCTTCTGCGATTTGCAGCATCGCGCTGACTCTCAATAAATTCGCTGCCGACTGCTGTATGTATATGTGCCCAAATTACGGATTCATCAAATTCCCCGATGCACTCACGACAGGTTCGAGCATTATGCCGCACAAGAAAAATCCTGACGTATGGGAAATCATCAGGGGCAATTGCAATCGGATTATGTCCGCCCAAACGCAGATTTCTATGCTCTGCGGGAATATGCCTCACGGCTATCATCGTGATTTTCAATTGCTTAAAGACATCCTATTCCCGGCATTGGAGCTTATGCACAAATGCATAGGAATGACTGGTTATATGCTTGGACACATCATAGTGAATGAACATATTCTCGATTCTCCGATATACGACCATCTTTTCACCGTGGAGGAAGTAAACAGAAGAACGCTTGGAGGAATGCCATTCAGGGATGCCTACAAGACAGTAGGACAAGAGGTGAACGAAGGAAAGTTCAAATATTCGGGAGCAGATGGAAGCACTGACAAGAGTTCCCTTACAGCGGAGTCTCTCCACCATACCCATCAGGGCAGCATCGGCAACCTCTGCAACGATTCAATCCGCAAAAAAATGCTATCTGCGGCAGAGTTCTAACGATTCTGATACATCAATGTGGCAATATTCCGGGAAAAGGATTAATTTTGCAAAACTATTCCGGAATATTGCGGATTGATGATAAAAGCGGTTTATATTTTCCTCCTTTGCATAGGTGCCAGTTTCGTCCAAAGGACAACCGGCTTCGGATTCGGCATTTTCATTATGACGATTCTGCCTTTCCTTATGCCATCCCTCGGGGAAGCTACCACTCTTTCCGGCATCCTCGCTCTCACTTCTTCTTTGATGATTACATTCCGGATGAGGAAGTTCATCACTTGGAAAAGACTGATTCCCATTCTTGTGACATTCATCCTCACTTCCGCCGTGGCGATTTCGCTTCTACATTCAATCCAGGACCACATACTCAAACTCAGCCTCGGCGCCGTCCTTATCATCACCAGCCTGTATTTCATATTCTTCAGCAACAAGATAAAGGTGAGCACAAAACTGCCTATGCAGATAGGGGCCGGATGCCTCAGCGGATTTATGGGTGGTTTCTTCGGGATGCAGGGACCTCCAGCCGTCCTCTATTTCATTTCTTCTGAACCGGACAAAGAGCACTATATGGGCATCGTTTCGGCATATTTTCTTCTCGGAAACGGAGCGATGACAATTGCAAGGGCAGCTAACGGTTTTTTCACAAAAACTGTTATGTTTGATTATATCTGTGGCCTTGGTGGTGTTGCAATCGGCACAGCCATAGGCTCGTGGGTGTTTTCACGTATTCCATCGAAAATATTCCGATATATTTTCTATGCCTA
>JBJEBO010000439.1:0-1608 GCA_051870155.1 Candidatus Cryptobacteroides sp. | reverse complement strand
GACCCCGCCCTCTTCTATCCTACAAATTTCGATGCAGACCAGTGGGCGCGTGTGCTCAAGGAAGCCGGTTTCAGAAGCCTAATACTCACTTGCAAGCATCACGACGGCTTTTGCCTCTGGCCTTCTGCCTATACGGATTACAGTCTCATCCAATCTCCTTGGAGGGACGGTAGGGGAGATGTTGTGAAAGAGGTCTCAGAAGCCTGCCATCGTCACGGGCTTCTTTTTGGAATCTATCTTTCGCCTTGGGACCGCCACGACCACAGATATGGAACTCCTGAGTATAATGACTTCTTTGTGAATCAGTTGACGGAGTTGCTCACTGAATATGGTCCTGTGTCAGAAGTCTGGTTCGACGGAGCGTGCGGTGAAGGACCGAACGGGAAAAGACAGGAATATGATTTCGACAGATGGTATCGTACAATCCGTGACCTCCAGCCTGAGTGTGTGATTGCCATAATGGGACCGGATGTTCGCTGGGTGGGGACTGAAACTGGAATCGGAAGGGAAACGGAATGGAGTGTCGTGCCTAACGACAAACTTGACCCGGCTCTTGTAGCTGAGGCATCCCAGCACGAATTGATTATGCCTCCGACCCGAGTCACAAGGGGGAAAGACCTTGGAAGCAGGGATGTGATTCGAAACGCAAGGACCCTCGTTTGGTATCCTGCTGAAGCAGACGTTTCCATCCGTCCGAGTTGGTTCTACACTGATGCTGACAACGGTATGACGAAGTCCGCCGATATGCTTATGGACATCTATTTCACTTCCGTGGGAAGAAATGCAAACCTTCTTTTGAACATTCCGCCCAACAAGGAAGGACTTTTCGGCGAAGATGAGGTGAACAGTCTCCTTGGTTTTGCCGCATTGCGCAGTAAGACTTTCGAAAACAATCTTCTTTCAGAATCCACAGTGAAGATTGATGGCGTTTCCCAAAAGGCTTCCCGTGCAGTCTGCGACGGTGATTATGATACAGGTATCGTTTTAGGTCAGAATCGCAAAGGCGCCTGCAAATCTGTTGAATTTAGAATGAATGAACCTCGGACCTTCAGCGTTTTCCTTATACAGGAAGATATTCGCAAAGGACAGAGGGTGGAATCATTCACTTTGGAATTTAAAAGTGCGGATGGCGCCTGGCATAAGTTAGTTTCCGGTTCAACCGTGGGATATAAGAGGCTGCTGAGATTTGACCCCGTTTCTGCCTCTGAGGTCAGGCTTGTCATCGACGCCGCCCGACACGACCCTGTAATTTCAGAAATAGGTTTGTTTTAAGGCATTTCCATACTGTCAGATATTCTAACTCAAGTTTCGCAAGTTCATAAATATCTGTTATTATGAGGTTTGTGCGTCTTGCGAAACTTCTTCCTACCGCACATTTCTCATCTACGTTACCCCTATCCTAAAGAGGATGACTAAAAAGTCCCTTTTTTGTCATCTCGACCAAGCGAAGCGCGTGGAGAGATCTTTATAAAGAATAGATATTCAATAGATATCTCGACTACGCACTTCGTGCTTCGCTCGATATGACAGACTTTTTAGTCACCCTCCTTACTATCGATGCTAAAGCATCTCCAAACAAGGTGTTTCGCACTTGCGAAACTTAAGTAT
>JBJEBO010000438.1:0-1609 GCA_051870155.1 Candidatus Cryptobacteroides sp. | reverse complement strand
TTGATTTCACGAAGCCTCTCGTGGATTGGTTCGATGAGATACCGGCAGAGAGTCAGTCGTCCTTTGCCGGAGGATGCGCGGGCTGTTACAAAGAGAAATAGATTGGCGTTCACCGGCCGTTTGTTGTATATGCCGGTGACATTTGGGATTGCCACAGAAAGTACGGTGAGTGCTCCCAGCAGCAGGATGTCCGAATCTTCTGCCGAGTCCGACTTCTTGACAACCTTTTTGAGCAGATCAGGCAGATTGTCAGCTATTCTCTGTGAGAAAGTAGGCAGTTCTTCGTCAATCTCATCCTGTCCCTCAATTACCTCGGTTTCTTCACAAACTTCATTCGTTGAAAATGGGGCAGAGGCAGAACAGCTGCCATCGTTTCTGCGGAATGAGGTATTTGATGTATTCGATGTTGTTGAGGGGATTGAGATGCTGATTCCGTGCTCTTTTGCAAGCTGGAAGAAAGTTTTGATGGTGACTCCTGTGCCGTGTGCACGCAGACATTTATCATATTGTTTGTCTGTTTCTTCTGCAGAGTATTCCGTATGAAAACGGCTGATTCGCTGATAGTATGTTCTTCCATTTTCTCCGAGGGCGTCTGACAGGGCAAAACCGAGGTCACGCCAGGCGGCATAGCCTGAAGTAATGTCTATTCTGGCCGACTCGATACGGGTGGTGATGATTTCTATATCGTCGTATGGATCGTTGCCTGAGTATGTTGTGGCAGGAGCGGATGGTGAAGACTGCTCTGCGGGTGTATTGTTTATCCATTGATGGGGATTGAATTTTGTGCTCATGTTTTACTTTAAATCGGGATTTATATACGCTTTTGAATCAAATGGCAGGAAGCAGGCGCGGCTGATGTCTTTACCTGATTTGTCTACTTCTATTCCATAGGTTGCCCGGACATAGTTGGCAACAGCTTTGAAATAGTCCTGATGTGGCATTTCTGCTATATTGATTGGAACTATCCATTTGAGTCCGTCACCTGAAGGGCTGCGGAAGAGCAACTGGGTGTCGAAGTATTGGTCCTCCAGCAACTTGTCAAACAAGGATTCCACATTCTGAAGGTGGTCAAAATCGAGACAGAGAAGACCGCTGTGCTCGACAAGCGCTTTGTCATTCCGGACCGTGAACGTACCGGAAAACGTACAATAGTCGAAGTGTGCAGCCTTGTAGTTCCTTGCCCTCTTGGAGTCATTGAAACTGCGGAGCGTTGAAGTTCTTTTTGATGCGTATTCTCCTGTGATATAGTTGTATGCATCAAGAAGTGTGATGTTCTTGTAAGGCTGAGTGTTTGTTATCGGGGCCTTGAAGAATGAGAAGAGAATCCGACGGATTGTTGGTTCAGTTACTGCTGCTTTTGATTTTTGTCCATAAGGGTTATAGCCGTCTTCGAGATGAAGGTACAGTTCTTCGTTGATTGTATTGAGCAATTCTTGCCCTGCCTTGTTCCAATACAGTTGTGCAAAGTCAAAGCAGTCACCATCAGGTATGGTTCCGCTGCTGTCGTGGTGACGTGATATTTCTTCGGACAGATTTTGCTCCGGGTGAATCTTTTCCGTCCATATATGAAGGGTGGCATCACCTTCGTGGAAAGGGTTGCGGCAAATGC
>JBJEBO010000437.1:0-1613 GCA_051870155.1 Candidatus Cryptobacteroides sp. | reverse complement strand
AGTGTTGCTATTGAGCAAACTGTCCGCAAGCATATAGGTGCCGTGCACATTCGTTGCATCGTCAAGCATACTTTCAAACATGCAGTCCTTCAGTATGATTTTTCCACTGCATCCGACAAAGTGGGTCGCATCAGCGGATGCGGAAATCATCCTGGAAGAATTATCCTTAAGACATACATTGAAATTCTTGCACGTGATGTCTGATGAATTTTCTGCAATTAGTGCCATTGCACCGCTCTCATGAACCGTTACTCCTTCAATGCTTATGGAAGATGAAGCCTGGATTGTAAAGCCGGGACAAGTCCTGTTTCGTCCGTGCGGTCCCTTATCTATGTAGATACTTCCGACAGGTGGCATCTGTTGAGACCTGAATCCGCTGATTCTCACAATCCTGTTACCGAGATCTTCCGCTCTCACTGAGTCACCTATCCATCCTTCATATTTTTCGCAATTGCGGTATGGACTGCCTGATTTCGGGTCGAACACAATGTTTTCACCAAGTGGAAGTTCCCAGTCGAATCCTTTTATGAAGAGCATTGAATCCCGGACCTCATATAGATTGTCTTCATTGATTCTCATAGTGAAAGATGCTTTGTCCTGGTCATTGCCGATAACTGTTCCCTCAAGTACAAAAGGATGGTCGTAGCTTATAGTCAGATTGCTCACTGTGACATTCTTGCAGGACAGGATTGCAAAAGGAATTTCCGCTCCGTGGAATATGAACTCCGCTCCGTTTCCTTCGATGACAATGTTTTCCATTCCTTCCATAAGGAAAATTATTCTTTTGTCCCCATTGTCGTTGTTTGATATCTCAAGATATTTGTTGGTAGCTTCCTGTGGGTAAAAATGATATGTCCCCTTTTCAAATTCCACTGAGAGTCCTTCTTTGCCTCTGTTCTCGAGAATATGAGTTATTACAGGAGTATAGTCAGTTACTGACGAATCGTTTTTTATTATTCTTCGCTCCTGTACACATCCTGCCATTGCCGCTACCACGGCAAAAAATGAAATCATTCGCAAAAATTTCATACCTTCGTTCGAAATCATATTTTAAACCGGACGATCCTGTAGGCTATTTTTCTCCTTCCGGATTCATCCATATTCCTGGAATAATAAATGCGGAATTCCTTTCCGCAGAGAAGGTCTCCTTCTTCGCTGATTATATTTGGGTACATAGCCCCCTCCGGCTCCATCCCGTGGTCTATCACTGTCACAGGTTCGGTCCATTGAATGCCGTCAGGACTTGTACTCAAGATAATATTTTTGCTCCAGGTGTGATAAACCATAATCCATCTGTTTATCGCTGTATTCCAGGATACTGACGGATTTCCTCCGCGGAATTTCCAGAGATTCTCGACTTTGACATTGGGTGCACCAAGCCCTGTCTCTGAATTACATCCTTCTAAAGTGAAGTCTGTACCATCCCATTTTTTCCAAGAACCTGGAAGCCCTTTGGGATCTGATGACGATGCCATAGATATGACGAAATCTGCAGGATCGTCGCAATAACCGGAATAATAACAGAGCCATTCTTTGCGTTTGTCGTTCCACACTACGCAACCGTCTCCCAGCCCGTATGATTTCCCGTTTCCTTCCCCGACTTCCGGCTTTGG
>JBJEBO010000436.1:0-1629 GCA_051870155.1 Candidatus Cryptobacteroides sp. | reverse complement strand
GAATATATCTAAGGGTGTAACAATAACTGTTGAACCGCTGACTCCTCCTGTGGAACTCGTTCGTAATTCGTTGACATACTTTATGGATTTCGGCGGCTTCCTAATTGACTTTAAAAATGAGAATGAAAAGGAAATCGCTATTTATGCCCTCAAATGGGATGACGAGTCAAACGAATATATTTATCACGACGCAATGTACACAAGCACTTCCGCCGGAAGGTTTGCAGTTCGTGGATTGCCGAATGTCGAAAACAGGTTCTGCGTGTATGTAAGGGACCGCTACGATAATATTTCCGACAGCCTTTTCTTCGAAGGAACTCCGATTAAGGAAGACTACCTCGACAAAAAGCTGTTCAAGGAAATCAAGGCACCTGGAGATGCTGTATGGACAAACTCAGGAGGAGCCGTTTACAAATTGTGGGACGACACTTTCTTTGTCAGCGGTAATATGAACCACGCCCACACCAACATCCCTACGGAATTTCCTCATAGGCTGACGATAGATCTCGGTGTGACAGTGAAATTGTCCAGGATGAAAGAGTGGCAGAGGTCAATTTATGAGCACGGCTCCATCAAGCGTTTCAGAATGTACGGATGTCAGGAGCTTCCTGCCAGCACTGCGGACAATCCTCTCGAAGGGTGGACTTTGCTTGGGGAATTTGAGTCAGTCAAGCCTTCCGGACTTCCTCTTGGTCAGACCTCTGATGAGGATGTGCAGATGTATCACGATGGAGAGGAATTCTCATTCGTCCAGCCACAACCGGAAATAAGATATGTCAAACTTGAGTCTTTGGAGAGTTGGTCAGGTATGTTATGTACGACTTTGTCCGAACTCTCTTTCTGGGGTTCAATAATTGAAATCGAATAAAAGATGAAGTATATGAAAAACAATAAGGTTTACGGAATTGCCGTTGCGGCATCCCTGTTTTCGTTGGCGTCCTGCTCCGACATAACGGAGATTTACAAGGAATGGATAAACGATGGGGAAACGGTTTATGTAGGCAAAGTGGATTCGCTTGTCGTCCACGGAGGTTTGAATAGACTGCAGGTGGCTGGACATACGAGATATATGCGTTCGGCGGAAAAATGTATCATCGCTTGGGATGACCAGAAGCGTGAATATGCCGTGAGCGAGATTGCCGATGGAGATAGCATCCGTGTTACTCTTGAGGATATGCCTGAAGGAAGTTATCAGATTTTCGTCAACACTCTCGATAGGGAGGGCAACCGTTCCATAGTTGAAGAGGTTTTCGGCTATTCCTATGGTGATCGGTTTATCAATACGCAGAATCCCAAAAGGATTGTAAACTCCACTGCAAATTTTTCCGGTGCAACGATTTCGTGGAGCGATGCATCCAATGTATCAAGAATCAAGCTTGAATACAACACCAAGGACGGTAAGCCGGCGACTATGGAAGTGCCGGGAAATTCAACCGAGACACTGATTGAAGATTGGGAATGGGGTGGAACAATAACCGCTACTTCTTATGTGCTTCCTGAACGTGGCGCTTTGGATCTCATACCTCTGCCTTCTGTCGAGGGAAGATTTGTGGATTATCCGATAGAAAAAGTGCAGACATCGAAATTTGCCGTTTACAAGTTGCCGACTGACATCAATGGAAACGGATG
>JBJEBO010000435.1:0-1634 GCA_051870155.1 Candidatus Cryptobacteroides sp. | reverse complement strand
AGGATTTCGAACTTGTAAGATGGTTGTAGCAACCGGATTTTTCGACGGTGTCCATCTTGGGCACCGTCTTGTTATAGAGCAACTTGTTGCTACCGCGAAAGCACGCGGGGATGAGAGCCTTGTAATTACGTTTTGGCCTCATCCCCGTAATGTGCTTCAACAGGACGCACGGACATTTCGCCTTCTGACCACTCTTGAGGAAAAGAAATCTCTTCTTTATTCTCTCGGTGTGGATCATATCGAAGTGATTCCTTTCACAAAGGAATTCAGCCGCCTGACTATGAAGGACTATCTTCAGGACTATGTTATCGGTCGTTTTGGCGGCAGGACGATTGTTCTTGGCTATGACAACAGAATAGGATGTGATGCTGCAGATTCAGATGACGTGCAGAAAACCGCTCTTTCTCTTGGACTTGAGGTCGTCAAAACCGGTTTCGTGGCACCGGCTGGCACTGCGGTGAGTTCTACCTGGATCAGGGCTATGCTCGAAGCCGGTGATGTATCTTCCGCAGCCACTATGCTCGGCTATGGCTATTCACTCAAGGGAGTGGTGGTCGCAGGAAACCGCTTAGGCAGGACGATTGGTTTTCCTACAGCGAATATGCAACTATATGAGCCGTTGAAACTCGTGCCGGCAAATGGAGTTTATTATGTTGAAGTGAAAACATTGGGGCGAGAATTCAAAGGAATGTGCAATATAGGATGCCGTCCGACTGTTTCGTCTTCCTTAACCAAGACCATCGAGACCAATATTTTCGATTTTGATGAGGATATCTATGGTCTTGACCTTGAAATTACTTTCATAAAACGCATAAGGGAGGAAGTGAAATTCTCTTCCATTTCAGAACTTAAGGCGCAATTGGAGCAGGACCGCAATTATTGCATTGAAATCTCCAAATAATTTCTTATCTTTCGAAATGATTTAGGATGGGGCTTCGAAACAGTTCACTATGGATTTTTGAAGATTCCTACATTATCATTTGCGAAACTTGAGTCACTAAAGAATGGACTTTATAGACATACTCATAGCGTTGCTTTTTGTCATTGTCCCGTTTGCCGGGAAGGTGATTGAGAAAAGGCTGAAAAAGAGTTCTGATTCCACGAAGAAAATTGATTCTGAGACGTGGAAGGAGAATCTTCGTGAGATTATCAAGGAGATGAGGGAAGATAAGGAAGAGGTGGAACAGGAGGATGCTGCCGGTGAGGATGTTGTTTTGGTTGGCGATGGTTCTGTTGCAGAAGATATTGCAGAGGAAGCTCCTGTCCGGACAGCTCCGGCGTTGAAGCCGGTGGCGATGCCGGTAGAGGTGCGTGGGGCAGAGGAGTCCCGTAAAAATGACAAAAACAGGATAGATCCGAAAAAATTGGTCATTTATTCGGAAATTATGACTCCTAAGTTCCGGGATTGAATTTTATTTGTTATATTTGCAAAAATGGTCGGGTTCTGTGTAGCACTGCTATTACAGGACTCTTATTTTAATTTTGATTTTTTGAACTAATATATCATTATGGCAATTCATTATTTGACACAGGAAGGTCTTGACAAACTGAAAAAGGAGTTGGCGGATGCCATCGCCCAAAGACCTGTGATCTCAGCGCAAATCGCTGAGGCGAGGGACAAGGGAGACCTGTCC
>JBJEBO010000434.1:0-1636 GCA_051870155.1 Candidatus Cryptobacteroides sp. | reverse complement strand
GGAGTATCTCGAAGCCAAGGGGTATGATGACTGGGCAGAGTCGGTACGGAGCCTCCGTGCGCATTCACTTCTTCACGACGACCTCACTTCGGAGTTCAACAGATATGCGCTGATTGGAGGAATGCCGGAGGTTGTCTCGGAGTATGTGGATACCGGTGACATAGAGCGCCTTTCGCCTATCTTCAATTCCCTGGTCAAGGGCTATACTGAGGATGCGGGAAAGTTCGTAAGGAAGGAGGCACAGTCACGTATTCTTCAGCATATCCTCTCTACAGCGTGGAAGAGTGCAGCACAGACTATCACCTTCGGCAAGGTCACTGATGTGCAGGTTTTGAGAGGAGTGTTGGAATTATAATCACATAACTATGATAAAAATAATTACGTTGTTAACGGCATTACTGTCATTATGTTCGTTTGTAGTCAATGCTCAGGAAATCAAGAGGATAGACGCATCACCGCAAGACTATATAGAATTGCTGAAGGCCAAAGGATATGAAGCCTTTCCATTTGATATTTCTTGCTTGAAGGACAGTACATATACATTAACTTTTGAAGTGAATGAATATATAGGAGGACAAGAGTCTGAAATATCCTCTAAAAAATATAGAGGCAGAAAAAACAGGACGATGGTACGCGATTTTATGTGGCGCGAACTAAGCACGGAAGAATTAGAGGATATAAAACGTAATGCATACGATTATGAAAACGGTGTATATTCCTGTGCAGAGAAGATCATAATAGGATTTACTCCCAATGACGTTGATACTGTCGCTTATGCAAGAATCTCTATAGAGAATATGGGAGCGATGACCGTAGATATGAAACTGAGGCCTATAGATAATCCTTTGTATGAAAAGCCTATTTATAAATATCTGACCCGACCTTTCAAACCAAGCAAGTTTGAAGAGGGGGAATTCATTCCTTTGGTTCTCTATTGCTCATTTTGGTATGATGCCAAGCATAATATCGTCAGATGTTGTGGTGAAAAGGAAATAGATCCCTTAATGACTTCTGAAATATTAAAAGACTCTCCTCATTATTATGTAATCGGAGTAAGAATAACCAAATAATATGGCAAAGCATCTAACCATTATCCTGAGTATCATTTGCTTCTGTCAACTCATAGCTTCGGCACAGTCTCCGGAGTCTGGAAAAGACAGAACAGGTTGTCGAACTGTTATCCGGGTTGTTTGGCCCAGAGCAGTTTGACGAAGAAGTAATGAGTGAACTTGCAGACTGCCACAAGGTATGGTCTATTTCCAGATGGATGATTTCAAGAAATCAGAGGAGGTTTTCCACCTATGCCCTGGGCTATATGAAGGCTGAACAATTCAGCGACGCCATCGATTATTATCTGAAATCCTGGGAGACGGACAAGAGTAAATACGCCGTCCTGAGCAACTTAGGTTATTGCTATGAAAGGCTCAAGGATTGGAAGGAAGCAGAAAAATACTATCTTCAATATCTCAAATATAGTAAACCAGGTTCAGGCGGCTACAAATATGTCGAAGAAAGCCTTGAATATGTCCGCAGACAACTGTTAATGGCTGAGTGAGAGGCAGTCAAGGTCCTGCTTAAGGAACTCATCCCCTGCGCCCATCAAGAAACCCGGAAGGGCTGACGCCTTCCACCTTCT
>JBJEBO010000433.1:0-1640 GCA_051870155.1 Candidatus Cryptobacteroides sp. | reverse complement strand
AAGGACATTGATTTCCCTGCCGGCCATATCAAGACGCTTTCGTTTGATTTTGATAAAGTAATCGCTGATTATGTGGAGTTGCCTTGGGAAATTGATGGGAAAGGTGGTGCTGCTGTCTGGAAGAATACTGCAGGACTTTCTCAAAATGGATTGGGTTCTGATTATACAAATACCCACTCACCATACCTGACCAAGATGGACGATACCGGAGATTATGTCCAGGTAAAATTTGACTCTCCTGCAAAGCAGGTCTCATTTGGACTGAAGATGATAGGTGGGTCTACGGCATCGAAGATTATTCTGCAGGGCTCAGTTGATAATGGCGAATATACGGATATCGAGTCATTTGATATCACTGGTGCACAGAATTCTATTCTTTCATTCAATTCTTCAAATGAAATAGATGCATCATACAGATTTATACGATTGACATTCACCAAAGGTTCCAATATCGGTCTTGGCAAGGTGTCAATATCATCTACTGCAAAACCAAGTATTTCCATCGGTGAATTATCTGAGATAGGTGCAAGAGGAGTATCATCCGGGGAACTGGAATATACTATCGAAAATCCTGACATAGGAACTTCTTTGTCTGCCACTTGCGATGGCACCATTGTCACAGAAGTCTCAGATATGGACGGAAAGCTGACATTCAACGTTTCCAAGAATACTACGACAGCCGTGAGAACCGGCGAGATTACGCTTACTTATGGTGATATTGTGAAGATTGTCACAGTGCAACAGCTTGCTCCGGTTTTCTATGTGTCAAGAACAGTGCTGGAATTGGATGCAGCTGCCGGATCCCAGTCTTCAATCACCCTGACAAGTGATTTCGGATGGGTTGCAGATGCTTCTGATGATACTGGTTTTACATTCTCTCCTGATGCCTGTGAGTGGACTGATGAATCCTATGAGGCGGCCAACGGCAAGACGACAATCACAATAAAAGCAAAAGCTGACAATGCATCAGAAGACGGGGTGGTTACACTTGGAACATTGACATTCACTGATGAACTGGATCAGACACTCGTTGTAACTGTAAAGCAGAGTTCATCTGTTGTCTCTCCGGAGACAGGTATAAAATTCGTTGTCAGCGATTTCAGCGGAGAAGGGCTGTCTGGCTCCGGTGGCGATACGCAGGCAGAGAAATCCGGAATACTTATTTATTCTGACAAAGGATATATTGATGGCACTACGGCTGTCAGAGTATATAGTGGTGGTATTATTAAAATCACCTCGACTACCGGTAATATCACTAAAATCGAGTTGACCAGTACGGCTTCCGGCACATCAAATAATGGTCCTTCTAAATTGTCTTTGCAAACAGGACAATCAGGAACATATTCATATTCCGGAAATCTTTCCACTTGGACTGGAACTTCATCTGAGGTTATATTCAAGGCTACTGCACAATACAGGTTCAAGGAAATTTCTGTAACAGTAGAATAGCCTACATGGTTGGAAGTATGTCATATCGGGCGCAGTATAATGTGTTGGCTGAATACCTATATGATAATTAGGTTATAACAGAGATACATCGTGCCCGGTTTTATTGCCGAAAGGCATTTTTTACATCTTACTTACTTTTTTTTATAACCGGAAACGGTTGTGATTTGATTGTGAAGCCGCCCTGTCGTGAG
>JBJEBO010000432.1:0-7731 GCA_051870155.1 Candidatus Cryptobacteroides sp. | reverse complement strand
TTTCTTCAAGGCTCTTATTGATTATCTTTGCAACAGCAGTGCGGAATTCAATATCAAGTACCAGAACCTCAGCAAATCGGCGCCACGTCCGCTTATAAGCGTAAAAACGGCCCCGATTTCAGAAATCGGAGCCGGTACAAAACATCGTTTTATTATCTAAAAACCTTGTCATATCGAGCGAAGCACGAAGTGCATAGTCGAGATATCCTTAAAACCGGAATTCAGCCATAATAGGATAATGGTCGGAGATATATTTCACGCCTGCATATTCCCCATCAAGAACGCGAAATTTGAGACATTCAGAGAATGATGAATAATAGATATAGTCTATAAGCATTGGGGAATCATCTTCCGGTCCGGCCCAATCAGGAGCTGCATCTGAATTTCCAAAATGTCCCCAGCCGTTGAACGAGCCTTTGACATCGCTGTCAAGGGCTCCTTTTCTTGCGCTTGTCATCACCTTGTCGAGTTCTACGAGATTGTCGCTTGCAGGAGGAATGTTGAAGTCACCTGTGAGAAGCATCGGATAACCGTCCGGATTCATCTTAGCAATTTCATTGACAATCAATGCCAAGCCATTTTTCCGTGCTTCGGCACTAACGTGGTCGAGATGCGTATTGACATAAAAGAAATCTTTTCCGGTAGGGATGTGATGAAGTTTTGTCCAGGTTGCAGTCCTTCTGCAGGCAGCTCCCCAACCAAATGAAGGGACGTCAGGTGTCTCGCTGAGCCAATAAGTTCCCCAATCAAGAAGTGCCACCCTTGTAGTGTCGTAGAAGATTGTCATTCTCTCCCCTTTCACATCTCCGTCATCGCGTCCTACACCCACAGATTTATATTTAGGAAGATTTTCAGTCAAATATTTCACCTGCCTTCCAAGGGCTTCCTGAAGACCGAAGATATCAGGATCCTGTTCTTCAAGCATAGCGATGCTGGCAGGACGCCTGTTTTCCCAACTGTTTTCTCCGTCGTTCGCCGTACCATAACGGATGTTGAAGGAAATCACCTTAAGGTCGGCACCAGGCTGTTTTCCGCACGAAATGAAAAGCAGCAGGGCCACCGCAAAAAATAACAATCTTTTAATTCTCATAAACAAATCTATTGAATTTTAGGAATCTTCAAAAATTACCTGAATACTCACTAATAAACTTTACATCCTTTCAGGGAGGGTGATGCCGAGGATGGACATCGCTTTCACGAGGACCTTGGCAAGACTTGAAATGAGGGTAAGGCGGTATTTGAGGACAGCCTCGTTCTCTTCCCTGAGGATAGGAGTGTCGTGATAATACTGGTTGAACTCCTTGGCAAGATCATAGGCGTAATTGGCAATCACGGCCGGTGAATGAGCCTCGCCTCCCTCTGCTATCTTGGCAGGGAACTGATTGAGTATCTTGATTATACGCACTTCCTTGGCCGAAAGTGGCATATCTGGATTCACGCACTCGGGACCGTAAGACAAACCTTTTTCCGCTGCCTTGCGCAGGATAGACCTGATACGGGCGTGGGTATATTGGATAAACGGACCGGTATTGCCGTTGAAATCAATGGACTCCTTCGGATCGAAGAGCATTGTCTTCTTCGGATCCACCTTGATAATGAAGTACTTGAGAGCTCCGAGACTGAGCATCTTGAAAAGCTCATCCTGCTCCTGCTCAGTCATATTGTCGATTTTGCCGAGTTCGAGTGAAGTCTCTTTTGCAGTGTTATACATCTTCTCGAGAAGGTCATCAGCATCAACCACTGTTCCCTCCCTTGATTTCATCTTGCCTTCAGGAAGTTCCACCATTCCGTATGAAAGGTGGTAAATCTCATCAGCCCAGGAGAATCCTAGTTTGCCGAGAATGAGTTTAAGAACCTGGAAATGGTAATTCTGCTCATTTCCAACAACATAAATCATCTCGTCGAGATTATATTCTCCAAAACGCTGCTCTGCTGTACCGAGGTCCTGCGTCATATAGACGGATGTACCGTCTCCCCTGAGAAGGAGTTTGCGGTCAAGCCCGTCGGAAGTGAGGTCACACCAAACGGAACCGTCAGCCTCTCTCTCGAAGATTCCCATATCAAGTCCTTTCTGGACGAGAGCTTTTCCGTAAAGATATGTCTGTGATTCGTAATAAGTTCTGTCAAAAGAAATTCCGAGATCGGAATAAGTCTTTGCAAATCCGTCATATACCCATCCGTTCATCTTCTTCCAAAGAGCTACGACCTCCGGATCGCCCTGCTCCCATTTGAAAAGCATCTGCTGTGCTTCCTTGAGTGACGGAGCTTCCTTTTCAGCTTCTTCTTTGGACATTCCTCCCGCCATAAGCTCAGCAACCTCTTCACGGTACATATTGTTGAACTCGACATAATAGTCTCCTACGAGGTGGTCACCTTTCTTGCCAGATGATTCAGGAGTTTCCCCGTTGCCCCTTTTGAGCCAAGCGAGCATAGACTTGCATATATGGATTCCCCTGTCATTCACAAGGTTTACTTTCAACACCTTGTGACCATTCGCTTCAAGAAGTTTGGCAACAGACCATCCGAGGAGGTTGTTTCGGATATGTCCAAGATGAAGCGGCTTGTTGGTGTTAGGAGAAGAATACTCCACCATTATGGTCCTTCCTGTAGGAGCGTGCTGTCCGAAGTCCTCGGCAGAAGAAATGGATGCGAAGACCTCGTTCCAATAAACTGTTGAAAATGAGATATTCAGAAAGCCCTTAACGACATTGAAAGAGGCTATTTCCTTCACATTCTCCACAAAATAGTCGCCTATCATTTTTCCGGTGTTCTCCGGAGAAGATTTCGATATTTTAAGAAGCGGAAAAGTGACAAGAGTGTAATCTCCTTCGAATTCCTTCCTTGTCACCTGCACCTGAAGTGCAGATTCCGGGACATCAGTCCCGAAAAGAGTATGTACGGCATCTAATGCCTTTGATATGATGAACGATTCCGGTGTTGTCATAGTTTGTCTTTTATCCCAAATAGCTTTTGAGAAGTTTACTCCTTGAATTGTTTTTGAGTTTGCGGATTGCTTTCTCCTTGATTTGACGCACGCGCTCGCGGGTGAGTCCGAATCTTTCGCCGATTTCCTCAAGAGTCATTTCCTGGCATCCGATTCCGAAGAAAGACTTGATGATTTCGCGTTCACGCGGTGCGAGGGTTGAGAGCGCCCTTTCGATTTCCTTGTTGAGAGACTCGTTGACAAGACCTCTGTCGGCGCTTGGAGAATCGTTGTTCACCAACACATCAAGAAGGCTGTTGTCCTCTCCTTCCACAAACGGGGCATCAACTGAGACGTGACGTCCTGATACCCTCAAAGTGTCTGCAATCTTGTCCTTAGGCACGTCTATCATTTCAGAAAGTTCCTCGCTTGAAGGCATTCTCTCGTGGTCTTGTTCGAATTTGGAAAGAGCCTTGTTGATCTTATTGAGGGAACCCACCTGATTCAAAGGAAGACGTACGATACGGGACTGCTCTGCGAGGGCCTGGAGAATGGACTGGCGAATCCACCATACGGCGTATGAGATGAATTTGAATCCTCGTGTCTCATCGAATTTTTCGGCTGCCTTGATCAGTCCAAGGTTGCCTTCATTGATAAGGTCCGGGAGACTGAGACCCTGGTTCTGATACTGTTTCGCAACAGACACTACGAATCTCAGGTTTGCACGGGTGAGTTTTTCCAAAGCAGCCTGGTCACCTTTACGGATGCGCTGGGCAAGTTCCACTTCTTCCTCGACCGTGATAAGTTCCTCGCGGCCGATTTCCTGAAGGTACTTGTCAAGGGAGGCGCTTTCCCTGTTGGTGATTGATTTTGTAATTTTAAGTTGTCTCATTTTGGTTTATATTATTTTCTATTTTCAAGTCCCTTGAGATCAATAGATCTCTCGACTTCGCGCTTCGCGCTCCGCTCGAGATGACAATCGTTCTGGCATTGCGCTCCGCTCGAGATGACAATCTAAAAAGGTCTCCTGCTGGGGTGCAGGAGACCTCGGAATGTCAATATATCCGTGGGCTTAGAGGCCGAAGCCGAAATAAGCCGATCTGCCATAAGGAGTCTTACCTTCAATGAAGACCGCTCTCTTGGACTTTTTGATTATGTTAACGACATCTTCCGGAGTCTTGACCGGCTGGTCGTTCACATACATTATCACGAATCCTTCCGTTGCACCTGCATCCTGAAGTTTTCCAGGCCCGAGAGAAACTATCTCCACACCGTTCTTAATACCAAGACGATCAAGGGTTTCCTTGTCAGCCGCCTTGATTTTCGATCCATACAAAGCTACTGAACCGTCCTCATCAACTGTTCCATTCTCCGTTGCCGTTCCCTTGAATGTGACGTCGCACACAATCTCCTTTCCTTCTCTTACAACAGTCAATTTTGCCTTGTCACCAGGATGGTAACTGTTGACCGTCTGCTGTACTGATGCCGGATTGGTAATCTTTACTGAATCAATCGCGATGAGCACGTCTCCTTTCTTAAGTCCGGCAGCATCTGCAGCACTGCCTTTCAAAACCTCGTTAATATATACGCCATTTACGGAAGAAAGTTTCATTTCTTTTGCCATTTTATCATCTACCGGGCTCATAGTGACACCCAAAAGTGCTCTTTTTACACTTCCGAAATCAATCAAATCCTCTGCAATTCTCTTCACGATGTTGGAAGGAATGGCGAAAGAATAGCCGGAATATGATCCGGTCTGGGATATAATGGCCGTGTTCACACCCACAAGATTACCTGCCTTATCAACAAGCGCTCCACCACTGTTGCCAGGGTTCACAGCTGCATCTGTCTGGATGAAAGCCTCAATCTTGAATTCACCGTTGGTGTTTGGCATAGAACGACCCTTTGCGCTCACGATTCCAGCAGTAATTGTAGAACGGAGGTCATAAGGAGTTCCTATTGCAAGCACCCATTCGCCAAGCCTGAGTTTGTCTGAATCTGCAAAAGGAATGATTGGAAGTCCCTGGGCATCAATCTTTATAATAGCAACATCAGTTGCCGGGTCAGTACCGACGAGGGTTGCATCATAAGTCTGGTTGTTGTTCAATGTGACCTCGATTTTGGTGGCACCGTTGATAACGTGGTTGTTTGTCACGATATATCCGTCAGGTCTGATTATGACTCCAGAACCACTGCCCACCCTTTCACGGGACTGCGGTGTGCCTTCATAGCCAAAGAAGAAATCAAAGAGCGAACTCGGCGCATTGCGTTGAACATCTTTTACTGTGACTTTGACATAAACGACTGCATCGACTGCCGATTCGGCGGCATAAGTCAGGTCAGGATAATCGTCGAGTGACAAATTGACAGTTCTATATTGCGAGCCATCACTTGACACCACTACCTCCTGGCTCTGCGGCATTGTGGCCTTGGCAACAAACAAGGCGGTAATACCGCCTGCAAGGACACCTAAAATAACTGTTAGAATATTACGTTTCATATCTTAATGTAAATTATTATATTTTTCTTAATTAATTGCGGTTTCAGAACCGCCGGACAAGGAAAAATCAAATAATATGCCATATTTTCAATAAATAATTCGTATATTTGCGAGACGTTGGGTCGGGTAAGGACCAAGCGTGAAAATGGTTTGAAAACAATATAATTTTCAATAGAATGAAACTCGTAATTTCAAGTTCAGAACTCCTGCGCGGAATCCTCGCCGTTTCAAAGGCTATTCCGTCAAAGTCCGCACTGCCGATTTTGGAGAACTTCCTTTTTGTCCTCCAAGGCAATACACTCGAAATCACGGCCTCCGACTCGGAACTGACGCTGAAAACACAGATTGAGGTTGAGAGCACGGCCGAAGAAGGTCAAATCGCCGTTCCTGCAAAGCATATCACAGACCTGCTCAAAGAACTTCCAGACCAGCCTCTTACAATTACCACAACAGGCGACTCTTCCTTTGAATGTAAATGGGCGAACGGTTCATCAACCCTTCCATATTTCCCGGCAGAAGACTATCCAGAAATAAAGACGGCTGACGAAACCGCCGTAAGACTCGAATTTCCGGCACTAAGCCTCGTAGAAGGCATCGCAGGCACCATCTATGCGACAGCGGACGATGAGATCAGACCGGCGATGAACGGTATCCTCTTCGATATAGACCTTGATTCGACCACCCTCGTGGCTTCCGACTCACACAAGCTCATCTGCTATACCACCACTGACGTAAAGGCTTCAGAAAAGGCCTCATTCATCCTCCATAAACGTCCGGCTGCAGTCCTTCGTGCAATCATCGGCAAGAATGTGGAAACAGTGAATGTCGCATTCGACTCCAGCAACGCCGTTTTCGAATTTGACAAAACAATGGTTGTCTGCCGTCTCGTGGTTGGAAAATATCCGAAATACCGTGACGTCATTCCTCAGAACAACTCCAACATATTGAGAATCAACAGGACACAGTTGCTCAACATAGTTCGTCGTGTGTCTGTCTGCGCCAACAAGGCTTCCAACCACATCAAGCTCGACCTCAAGAGCGGTTCATTGGAAGTATCGGCACAGGACCTCGGATTCTCGATTGCAGCATACGAAAAAATTGAATGCCGCTATGACGGAGACGACCTCACAATCGGTTTCAAGTCAACTTTCCTGATTGACATCCTCAGCAATATGACCTGTGATGAACTTGTGATCAAGTTTGCTGACAGCAGAAGGGCTGCCCTCATCGTACCGTCAGAGGAAGAAGCGGAGAAAGAGAAGATTTGCGGTATCTTAATGCCTATAATGATTGCTTAAAAATGAATTTGAATCTTGAAAGGCCCCTGCTTTTCTTCGACATAGAGAGCACGGGGCTTAATATTGCATCCGACTCGATAATCGAGTTGAGTTTCGTAAAAATAATGCCGGGAGGCGAAGAGAGAATCAAGACCTGGAGAGTTCGGCCTTGGGACTATGAGCACAACTGCCAGCGTCCAATCAATCCGAGCGCAATGGCCGTACACGGCATCACAAATGAGGAACTTCAAGACTGTCCGCGTTTCTGCGACATCATAGACGAGGTTCTGGATTGGATTGGAGACAGCGACCTGTCCGGTTTTAATTCCTCAAAGTTTGACCTTCCTATGCTCGCCGAGGAAATAGAGAGGGTAAGGAAATTCACCGGAAAGGAGTTCGGAGTAAATCTGCATCTGAAGAAGATGGTTGACGTACAGAACATCTACCACGTCCTTGAGCCGCGCAACCTGAAGGCCGCATACAGATTCTATTGCGGCAAGGATCTTGAGAATGCCCACGCGGCAGAGGCCGACACTCTTGCGACGTACGAGGTTCTGAAGGCACAGTTGGACAAATATCCGGAAACTCTCCGTAATGACGTTGATTTCCTCTGCAGTTTCTCTGAAAGACAGAAAAACGTAGATTATGCAGGAAGGCTTGCATACAACGACAAGAAAGAGGTCATCATAACCTTCGGAAAGCACAAAGGAAAGACAGCAAGGGAGGTATATTTCAGCGAGCCTTCATATTTCAGTTGGATTGAAAATGGAGAATTCACCCTCGATACCAAGAGGCAGTTCGCCCTTTTGAGGATGCAGTTCGAAGCGGAGAAACGCGAGGCCGCCAAGAAACCTTTGAGCGATGAGCAGCTTGGAGAGTCCATCAATATGCTCGCCGACAAATTCAACGGCCGATTGTTCTGATGAGTATAGCAACTGCACGACTACCGATTTTAGAGGTCGTAAGACCGTGGGTAAGTCCTTTCCCCGGGGGAAAGGATTTAGGATAGGGTCTTCGAAATAAGTTTCTTT
>JBJEBO010000431.1:0-7734 GCA_051870155.1 Candidatus Cryptobacteroides sp. | reverse complement strand
TTAAAATTTTCCGTCTTTGTTGGCGTTCTCTATTGTCTCATATAGAGATGTCGGATAAGTGCCTGTGAAGCAGGCAAGGCAAAGTTCTGCCCTTTTACCAGCCTTGAACAGGGACTCCTGTGAGAGGAAGGCAATGGAATCAGCTGAGAGATACTCCCTTACCTGATCCAAGGTCTTGTGGGCGCAGAGCAGTTCGTCGTAAGTGGAGATATCCACTCCATAGAAGCAGGGAGCCTTGATCTGAGGACTGGCGATGCGCACGTGCACTTCCTTCGCTCCAGCTTCCTTGAGCATCCTTACAATCCTTCTTGAAGTCGTGCCTCTTACAACAGAATCGTCTATAAGCACCACCCTCTTGTCCTTCACGATGGTTTTTACGGCTGAAAGTTTCATCCTCACACCTTTCTCCCTCATAGCCTGGGACGGCTGGATGAACGTCCTGCCTATGTATTTGTTCTTGATAAGTCCCATTTCGTATGGGATTCCTGAAGCTTCCGCATATCCCATTGCCGCACTCAGGCTTGAATCCGGCACTCCTACTATTATATCCGCGTCAGCCGGAGCCTCTTCAAAAAGCAACCTTCCGCTTTCCTTCCTGAAAGTGTGTACGTTGCATCCCTCTATGTCACTGTCCGGACGGGAAAAATAGATATATTCCATAGCGCACATCGCGTGTCTCTGATACTCGGAATATTGCCTTGTGCGTATGCCGTGGTGGTCTATAGTCACCACTTCTCCCGGCTCGATGTCCCTGATGAACTCTGCTCCGATTACATCAAAGGCGCAGGTCTCGCTGCTCACAACATATCCGTCTCCCAATTTACCAAGTGATAACGGTCTGAGTCCATATTTGTCTCGGCAAACATAAAGGCGGTTCTTGGTCATTATCAGGAAGGCAAAGGCTCCTTCTATCATATTGAGAGCCTGAAGGATGGAATAAATTCTCGGCTTGTGTCTGTCAACGGCATCCTTCTTTATCAGGTGCGCTAATATTTCGCTGTCCGATGAAGACTGGAAAAGACTTCCCCTGTCCTCAAGATATTTGCGCAACTGGGCTGAATTTACGAGGTTGCCATTATGTGCAAGGGCGAAATCACCGGTGTTGTGCCTGAAAAGGAAAGGCTGGACATTTTCGATTCCGCCTCCTCCAGTGGTGGAATAACGTACATGGCCTATAGCCATATTTCCTTGGAGGGATGAAACTTTCGCCTCGTCAAACACTTCAGTGACAAGACCTTCACCTTTCACTCTCCTGAGATTGCCTTCGTCATTCACCGCCACGATTCCGCATCCCTCCTGGCCTCTGTGCTGGAGAGAATGGAGACCATAATAGGTGAGGCTGGCAGCATCCGGAACTCCGTAAACACCGAATACTCCGCATTCCTCGTGGATTTCATTCATTTGAAAAATGTCTTCCATAGTGATGGGCGCCCTGTGGGCTATTTTGATAATATCTGCTGTACTTTTTCCCAAATGGTCCGGTAGGCGTCGCCCACTTTACCCATATCCCTGCGGAAACGGTCTTTGTCATATCTTTCCCCGGTTTTGGAATCCCAGAACCGGGCATTATCAGGATTGATCTCGTCTGCAAGGATGATTTCTCCTGAAGGAAGCCTTCCAAATTCTATCTTGAAGTCCACAAGGTCGATGCCGACACTCTTGAAAAGAGGAAGAAGGATGTCGTTGATGCGTTTGGTCGTGTCATAAATCACATCAAGCTCCTCTTTCTTGATAAGACCCAATGCCATTGCGTGATAATCGTTTATAATCGGGTCGCACAAGTCCTCGTTTTTGTAGCAGAGGTCGTATATTACGGTGGCTGGCTTCAGTCCCTCCTTCAGTCCAAGCCTCGAAGCCATTGAACCTGCAATCACATTCCTCACAATCACTTCAATGGGGATATTATCCACTTTCAGGCAGAGCTGCTCCGCCGGAGCAACCTGCCTGATAAAATGGCTTTTTATTCCATTCTTCGAGAGTATTTCGAAAATTGCAGAGGATATGGAGCAGTTGAGTCTGCCCTTGTCCGTTATCACCGCACGTTTGATTTTGTTGAAAGCCGTGATGTTGTCGGTGAAGCACACCAACACCTCATCGGGATTCTCCGTCTGGAAAATCTTGACAGATTCACCGTTGTATATTATAGCCTTCTTTTCCATAGGACTATTCTCCACGGAAATATCTAACTGCGTTTTCAAACAGAGGCTGCTCAAGCCCGTCATCAGGGATATTCTTGAACAGATTTTCCTCATATCTTTCCGTGTGACCCATCTTGCCGAGGATGTGACCGTCCTTGCTCATAATTCCTTCGATGGCATAGTATGAACCGTTAGGGTTGTAAGGCGATGCCATTGTCACTTCCTCCTCAATCGGATCGACATACTGGAATGCTACCTGTCCTTCAGCAAACAACTCTTTTGCAAGTTCTTCATTCACAACGAATTTGCCTTCACCGTGGCTGACCGCTATTGTGTGCAGGTCTCCAACCGACATTCCTGCGAGCCAAGGAGAATTGACACTTGCAACCCTGGTTGTAACCATCTGTGAAATGTGGCGGTTGATGTCGTTTCTGAAAAGGGTAGGGGAGTCCTCTGTTACCATTCCGAGCCTTCCATAAGGGAGAAGCCCCGACTTGACAAGGGCCTGGAAACCGTTGCATATACCGAGGATGAGTCCTCCACGGTCAAGCAGAGCGTGGATTGAATCTGCTATATCCTTGTTGTTGAGTACATTGGCGATGAATTTTCCGCTGCCGTCCGGCTCATCTCCCGCGGAGAATCCACCTGCAAGCATAAAGATGTGACATTCGTCGATGTTTTTCTTCATCTGAGCGATTGAACTTAATACATCCTCTTCAGTGAGATTGCGGAATACGCTCATCTTTACTGTTGCTCCGGCTCTGCGGAATGCCTTGGCACTGTCATAGTCACAGTTGGTTCCGGGGAATACCGGGATGTAAGCCACCGGATGTTCAACCGGTTCGCCCTTGTATTTCAGTTCAGATCTTTTCACTTTGCGAGGTTTCACACCCTCCATCCCTGCAGGAACCGTTTCCTTGTGCTGAGGATTGCAAACATCCGGATAAATCTTGCTGAATCCTGCCTGGTTTGCATCCATAAGGTCGAAGAGGTCAACCTTTTTGCCATTGATATGTAGAAGACCGTCTTCACCGTCGGTGACTTCACCTATGCAGACAGCTCCAGGGAAGTCGAGTTCTTCTGAAGTCTCTACGAGGATTGATCCCGGAGCTGCGCAGAACAGGTCTTTCTCGTCCGTCCTGACCTTGACCCCGAAGCCGTTTCCGAATGCCATTTTTCCTATTGCTTCGGAAAGTCCGGCCGTGCGGACTGCGAATCCGGAAACAATATCTCCCGATACGATGTGTTCGTGGATATATTTCCAAGCGGACATAAGCCATTGTGTATCAGGCATTCTGTCCTTGAGAGGATTGTGTTTGAAATAATAGAGCTTGTTGCCTTCCCATTTCAGTTCCGGCGAAATCACATCATCAGCATTGACAGTGGTGATTCCGAAGGCTACCAGGGTAGGAGGGACGTGGATGTCCTCGAAAGTTCCGCTCATTGAGTCTTTTCCTCCGATTGAAGGGAGTCCGAGGGCAACCTGCATTTTGAGTGCACCCAAGAGGGCCGACAGAGGCTTGCCCCAGGTATGAGGATCGGACGTCATCCTCTCGAAATACTCCTGATATGAAAATCTCATTTTTTCGTATGAGCCACCGGCAGCAACAACTTTTGCACAGGCCTCCACTACAGAATATGCCGCAGAGTGGTATGGACTCCATTCGGAAAGATATGGGTCGAAGCCGTATGCCATCATACTTGCAGTGTCGGTGTAGCCGTCAACAGGCAGTTTCTGCACGGAAACCTGGGTCTCAGTGGTCTGGAGCATACCTCCATAAGGCATAAGAACAGTTGAACGCCCGATTGTGGAGTCGAACATCTCGATGAGACCTTTCTGGGAAAGGACCTGAGGAGATGACAATGCACGCATCATCCTGTCTGCGAGAGGCTTGCTGCTGTCTGCGAGAGACTCATCAAGCGGTTCGCTGAACGGATCGCAGTCTTCCACCGGGTTGACAGCGGCCTTTGCATAATGCTTGGCTCCTGCACTGTCGATGAATGCGCGGGAAATGTCCACGATTTTGCGCTCGCCGTTGAACATCCTCAGCCTTGCGCTATCTGTCACGTCAGCCACATAGGTGACTTCTACATTCTCGCTTTTGCAATATTCTTCGAATTGTTTCCTGTCGGATGCTTCCACAACCACAGCCATCCTTTCCTGGGATTCGCTGATGGCCAGTTCAGTGGAATTGAGTCCGCTGTATTTTGTCGGAACCCTGTCGAGGTATATGTCAAGACCGTCGGCAAGTTCACCGATGGCTACGCTCACTCCACCTGCTCCGAAATCATTGGATTTCTTGATGAGGCGAGTCACTTCAGGACGACGGAACAGTCTCTGGAGTTTCCTCTCCTCCGGAGCGTTTCCTTTCTGGACTTCACTTCCGCAAGTTTCGAGGGATGCCTCGGTATGTTCCTTTGATGAGCCCGTTGCCCCTCCGATTCCGTCGCGTCCGGTGCGTCCTCCCAAAAGCAGAATCACGTCACCTGCGGCAGGACTTTCCCTTCTTACATTCTCTGCCTTCACAGCTCCCACCACGGCTCCTATTTCGAGCCTCTTTGCAGTGTAGCCCGGATGGATGATTTCACGTACGTGCGTGGTGGCGAGACCGATCTGGTTGCCGTAGCTTGAATATCCGTGTGCAGCCTTGCGGCTGATAACTTTCTGTGGAAGTTTGCCCGGAATGGTGTCTCCCACCTTCTGCCAGATGTCACCGGCTCCCGTAACCCTCATCGCCTGATATACGTAGGCCCTTCCTGAAAGCGGGTCTCTTATGGCTCCGCCCAGACAGGTGGCCGCACCTCCGAAAGGTTCTATTTCAGTAGGATGGTTGTGGGTCTCGTTCTTGAACTGGAGCAGCCATTTTTCCGTGGTTGTCTCGCCTGAGTCCGAAGTCACATCAACATCCACAAATATGCTGCACGCATTATTTTCTTCGCTCACCTCCATATCATCGAGCTTCCCTTCCTTGCGGAGCCACTTTGCACCAATGGTGGCGAGGTCCATAAGGTTGAGCCCCTTGGCTTCGCGTCCGAGTTCCTTGCGAAGTTTTAGATAGAGATTGTATGTGTCTGTTATTTCGTCTTTTATGAAGGATTCCTCTATTACGACATCTTCCAACTGGGTAGTAAAAGTGGTGTGGCGACAATGGTCGCTCCAATAGGTGTCGAGGATGCGGAGTTCCGTCTCATAAGGGTCACGTCCCTCCGCTTTGAAATAATTCACAACTTCCCTGAGGTCGTCGGCATTCATCGCAAGGGATGCCTTCTTGCAATAAGGGGCGAGTTCCTCTTCCTTCATCGATGTGAAGCCCTCAAGCACGCTGACAGGTTTTACAGGAGCCTGCTCTGTGTCACTCAATTTGGTGAGGTCTTTCTCGCGGGATTCCACCGCATTTATTACATAGTGCCTGATTGATGCAAGGTCTTCGTCACTCAATTCCCCCTCCATAATCAGAAGTTTGGAACTTTTGATATGTACATTTGCCGAAGGGTCAATCAGATGCACGCAGTCCACGGCTGAGGCTGCACGCTGGTCAAATTGCCCGGGAAGATACTCCACGGCAATGTATTTCTTTCCTTCAAGATCGCAACTGTCCGTCACGTTGTCCGTCACGGTCTCCCCGAAGACGCCATAGCGGCTTTTTTCGAGAAGTTCCTCCGTGAAACCGAAGAGGTCATAGACATTGAGCAGACGCAGGGATTCAATCCGGAGCCTGAGGTTTTCATTCAGTTCTTCCTTGAGGCTCTGCGCCTCGACCCTGAATCCGGGTTTCTTTTCAACAAAAATGCGGTAGTTCGCCATAACTATAAAACTAAATCTCTGATTCAAGAACTTTGTCTGTCTGTTTCTTTCTAAATGCCTCAAGCTTCGCCACAAGAGACTCGTCCTTGAGGGCGAGCATCTGCACTGCGAGGAGACCTGCGTTCTTCGCCCCGTTGATAGCAACTGTGGCTACAGGGATTCCGCCAGGCATCTGTACAATGGAAAGAAGGGAGTCCAGACCTCCCATAGTTTGTGTCCTTACCGGGACTCCGATCACCGGAACTGTCGTGAGTCCTGCCACTACACCGGCAACGTGGGCGGCTCCGCCCGCACCGGCGATGATGACGTCAATTCCTCTTTCTCTTGCACTTCTTGCAAATTCAAACATAAGGTCAGGAGTCCTGTGTGCGCTGATGATGCGCTTTTCGTATTCGATACCGAATTCTTCGAGAATGCTGATGGCTGGCGACATAATATCGTAGTCGCTCGTAGAGCCCATTATGACTGCAACTTTCATAAGTTGTATAAAGATTATATATCCGCGCAAAGTTAGTCAAATTTTCTGTCTCTACAATTACAAAAATAAGTATATTTGCCAGACTGATAGCCAAATTTTGTCAGACTAATAACCAAAGGATGATTATGGACAGATATGTACTTGCCCTTGACCAGGGCACAAGCAGTTCAAGAGCAATAGTTTTTGATTCCCACGGAACCCCCGTGTCAGTATCCCAGAAAGAATTTACACAATATTTTCCGAAACCGGGATGGGTGGAGCACAACCCAATGGAAATATGGTCGTCGCAGGCGGCGGTGATAGCTGAGGCGATTAGCGCAATCGACATCAACGGAAAGAATATCGCTGCAATCGGAATCACCAACCAGAGGGAAACTTCAATAGTATGGGATGCCGAGACGGGTACACCTATATATAATGCAATCGTATGGCAGGACCGAAGGACCTCCGAATATTGCGATTCGCTCAAAAGGGATGGGCTTACTGATTTCATCCGTCCAAAAACGGGTCTTATAATTGATGCATATTTCAGCGCTACCAAGATAAGGTGGATCCTTGAGAATGTCCCCGGTGCGAGAGAAAAGGCTGAGGCAGGAAAGCTCCGTTTCGGAACGGTGGATACCTGGCTTATATGGATGCTCACAAGGGGAGAGGTGCACGTGACCGATGTCAGCAATGCGTCGAGGACGATGCTTTTCAATATCCGCACCCTTGAATGGGACAAGGAATTGCTCGATATTTTCGGAATCCCTGAGTCTATGATGCCTCAAGTGAAGTCGTCTTCAGAGGTTTATGGTCACACCAAGACCACTATTTTCGCCCACGAGGTGCCGATTGCGGGAATCGCCGGCGATCAACAGGCAGCGCTTTTCGGACAGATGTGTACGGAACCAGGTTCAGTGAAAAATACTTATGGCACAGGATGTTTCCTGCTTATGAACAGCGGAGACAAGCCTATAATGTCATCCAACAATCTGCTTACTACAATCGCTTGGAAGATTGGAGACAAGGTAAACTATGCCCTTGAAGGCAGTATCTTCGTTGCCGGATCAGTAGTGCAGTGGCTCAGGGATGGCTTGGGAATCATCAAGTCGTCTTCTGAGGTTGAGGCTCTCGCTTCGAGTGTTCCGGACAACGGAGGCGTATATTTCGTCCCTGCCCTCACCGGTCTGGGAGCACCTTATTGGGATCAGTATGCAAAAGGTTGCGTATGCGGTCTCACGAGGGGAACGACGGCTGCACATATCGCGAGAGCCGCGCTTGAAGGAATTGCTTTCCAGACGATGGATATCGTAGAAGCAATGCAAAGGGAT
>JBJEBO010000430.1:0-7736 GCA_051870155.1 Candidatus Cryptobacteroides sp. | reverse complement strand
TGGCCTAGAATCAAGCCTTATCTTACTCCTGGCAAGGCGCTATACTTCTCACACGGATTTGCAATCACTTGGAGTGACCGCACAGGATGTGTTCCTCCTGCAGATGTGGATGTCATTATGGTTGCGCCTAAAGGATCGGGAACCACAGTACGTTCCCTTTTCCTCGAAGGAAGGGGAATCAATGCATCATTCGCCATCGGACAGGATGTTACAGGACGCGCATACGACCGTACGATAGCTCTCGGCATCGGTATCGGCTCTGGATATCTGTTCGAAACCACATTCCAGCGTGAGGCTGTTTCTGACCTTACCGGAGAGCGTGGTTCACTTATGGGAGCCATCCAGGGTCTTCTTCAGGCACAGTATGAAGTACTCCGCGAGCACGGACATACTCCAAGTGAGGCTTTCAATGAGACAGTCGAAGAACTCACCCAGTCACTTATGCCGCTCTTCGCTCAGAAGGGAATGGACTGGATGTATGCAAATTGCTCTACGACTGCCCAGAGAGGTGCGCTTGACTGGTATCCTCGTTTCCACGATGCCATCAAACCTGTGGTAGAACAATTGTATGAAAGTGTACAGAATGGTACGGAAGCACAGATTTCTATAGATTCCAACTCCAAACCGGACTATCGAGAAGGTCTTGAGAAAGAGCTCAAGACATTGAGGGAAAGTGAGATGTGGAGAACGGCCGAGACTGTACGCAAACTTCGTCCAGAGAATAAATAATCATATTTGCGGACTCAATTATGGATAAGGACCGAGTCTATTTTTTCGATACGACACTGAGGGATGGGGAACAGGTTCCGGGATGTCAGCTCAATACTGTTGAGAAAATCCAGGTTGCCAAGGCTCTTGAATCCCTCGGAGTCGATGTAATCGAGGCCGGGTTCCCGATATCGAGCCCCGGCGATTTCAATTCAGTAATCGAGATTTCCAAAGCGGTCACTTGGCCAACTATATGTGCTCTGACAAGGACCGTACAAAAGGACATCGATGTGGCTGTAGAAGCCCTCAAATTCGCAAAGAATAAGAGAATCCACACAGGCATAGGAACTTCCGACTCTCATATAAAGTATAAATTTAACTCAAACAGGGAAGAAATCCTCGAAAGGGCTGTGAAGGCTGTGAAATATGCCAGGAATTTCGTGGACGAGGTTGAGTTCTATGCAGAGGATGCCGGAAGAACCGACAATGAATATCTGGCAAAGGTCGTGGAGGCTGTTATAGATGCAGGCGCAACTGTCGTCAATATCCCTGACACTACAGGTTATTGTCTGCCTGAGGAGTATGGAGCGAAAATCAAATATCTCTGCGACCACGTGGCGAATATTGACAAAGCCATTATTTCCACTCACTGTCACAATGATCTCGGAATGGCCACAGCCAACACTATGGCTGGTCTTCTCAACGGTGCACGACAGTGTGAGGTCACAATCAACGGAGTAGGCGAGAGGGCAGGGAACACTTCTCTCGAAGAAATAGCGATGATAATCAAGTCGCACCACGACATCAATCTTCATACAAACATCAATACCACGAAGATTTATCCTTTGAGCAGGATGGTTTCAAACCTGATGAATATGCCGGTGCAGCCCAACAAAGCCATCGTAGGACGCAATGCCTTTGCACATTCTTCCGGTATTCATCAGGACGGTGTGTTGAAAAATGTTTCCACTTACGAAATTATTGATCCGAAAGACATTGGCCTGGATACCAACTCAATAGTCCTCACTGCACGAAGTGGTCACGCCGCCTTGAAATACCGTCTTGAATCCCTTGGAGTGAAGCTCAGCGAGGAAAAGCTCGACAAGGTATATCAGGAATTCCTAAAGCTTGCTGACAAGAAAAAGGAAATCTGCGACGACGATATCCTCCTGCTTGCAGGGGCCGAAAGGTCTCACGAGCAGATTGTCAAGGTGGACTGGCTCCAGGCTACCAGCGGCATTGGAATGAAGCCGGTTGCCTCCATCGGAATTGACATCGCCGGTGAGAAATTTGAGGCTGCTGCCACCGGAAACGGTCCTGTGGATGCTTCAATCAACGCCCTGAGGCAAATTGTAAAACGCAAGATCAATATTAATGAGTTCACTATACAGGGTATTACAAAGGGATCTGATGACTCCTGCAAGGTACATATGCAGGTAGAGAATGAAGGACATATCTTCTATGGTTTTGGCTCAAGCACTGATATCGTTACGGCATCAGTCGAGGCTTATGTTGACTGTATAAACAAGATTCACAGTATCTGAGATGAACACTCTTTTTGACAAAATTTGGGATTCGCATATTGTGAGCCGTATTGAGGACGGTCCGCAGCAACTTTATATCGACAGACTTTATTGCCACGAAGTCACCTCACCTCAAGCTTTCGAAGGACTGAGGACCAGAGGGATAAAGTGCTTCAGACCAGAGAGGATATTCTGTATGCCGGACCACAATACCCCGACTCGCGACCAGGACAAACCTGTACAGGATCCAGTTTCCCGTAAGCAGCTTGATGCTTTGGAGGCAAATGCCCGTGAGTTCGGCCTTTCATATTTCGGGATGATGGACAGCCGAAATGGAATCATTCACGTCGTAGGTCCTGAGATGGGACTGTCTCTTCCTGGAATGACCATTGTCTGCGGTGATTCCCATACATCCACCCACGGTGCTGTCGGCGCTATTGCTTTCGGCATAGGTACAAGTGAGGTGGAGATGGTAATGGCCTCCCAGTGCATCCTCCAGCAGAAACCCAAGTCTATGAGAATCAGGTTAGAAGGAAAGCTTGGCAAAGGAGTGACTGCCAAAGATGTGGCCCTGTATATAATGAAGGAAATAAGCACATCCGGTGCCACAGGATATTTTGTGGAATATGCAGGCAGTGCAGTTCGGAATATGTCAATGGAAGGTCGTCTGACACTTTGTAATCTATCCATTGAGATGGGGGCCCGTGGCGGTTTTGTCGCCCCTGACGAGACCACTTTTTCCTATCTCAAAGGCAAGGAATATGCTCCTTCCGGTGAGAAGTGGGATAAGGCTGTGGAGTATTGGAAAACCCTCCGCAGCGACGAGAATGCCGTTTTTGACAAAGAGATTGTGTTTGATGCCTCGTTGATTGAACCAATGATTACCTATGGAACAAATCCTGGTATGGGTATAGAGGTCAGCGCTAGGATTCCATCAATGGATGATATTCCACTGCAAGGAAGGGACTCGTTTGTCAAAGCATTGTCTTATATGGATTTCCAACCGGGAGATGTTATGGCGGGCAAGAAGGTGGATTATGTATTTCTGGGCGCCTGCACCAACGGGAGGATAGAGGATTTCAGGGCATTCGCATCCATAGCTGCAGGTCGTCATAAGGCACCGGAGGTGGTGGCCTGGCTTGTCCCCGGGTCTTGGGAGGTGGTCTCACAAATACGTGCTGAGGGGATAGACAAGGTGCTTGAGGAAGCAGGCTTTGAAATCCGCCAGCCGGGATGTTCCGCTTGCCTCGCAATGAATGAAGACAAGGTGCCGGAGGGAAAATATTGTGTATCAACTAGCAATCGCAATTTTGAGGGACGTCAGGGACCCGGTGCAAGGACTTTGCTCGCCAGTCCTTTGACTGCCGCCGCTGCCGCCGTGACAGGAATTGTTACCGATCCGCGTACTTTAATTGAATGACTATGAAACAGAAATTCAACATAATCGAAAGCACTTGTGTCCCGATGCAGATGGAGAATATCGATACGGATCAGATAATCCCCGCCCGTTTCCTCAAGGCCACGACAAGGGACGAAAAATATTTCGGAGACAATCTGTTCAGGGACTGGAGATTCTCTCCGGAAGGAAGTCCTCGTCCTGAATTTATCCTCAATCGTCCGGAATTCTCTTCCAAACCCACTGAGGGCGTGCACCAAATTTTGGTCGCAGGCAAGAATTTCGGTTCAGGCTCCAGCCGTGAACATGCAGCCTGGGCTCTTGCCGGATATGGATTCAAAGTGGTTATTTCCAGCTTTTTCGCTGATATTCACAAGAATAATGAACTTAACAATTTCGTACTTCCGGTAGTTGTCCCTGAATCTTTCCTTCAGGAGTTATTTGCTTCCATAGCCGCTGACAGCGATGCCAAGGTCAGGGTGGATGTGCCTTCTCAGACCGTTACCAATCTTGCTACAGGCTCTACTACATGCTTCGAATTGAATGGCTACAAGAAATATTGTCTTATGAATGCTCTAGACGATATTGATTATCTTCTTGAGAACAAAGACAAAATACAGGAGTATGAATCAAAGACACTAAAATATTGACAATATGGTACTTAAGATAGCAGTTCTTCCTGGTGACGGTATTGGTCCTGAAGTCGTAGCCCAGGCGGTGAAGATCGTGGATGCGGTCTGTTCCAAGTTCGGCCATAAAGCCGATTATAAATATGGACTGGTGGGAGCGTGTGCGATAGACACTTATGGCTATCCCTTTCCGGAGGAGACTTTCAAAATATGTATGGAGAGTCAGGCCGTGCTCTTCGGAGCCGTTGGTGATCCCCGCTTCGACAACAATCCCACAGCTAAAGTGCGTCCGGAGCAAGGTTTGCTTGCGATGCGCAAGAAGCTCGGTCTCTATGCCAACCTCCGTCCTGTGGAGACCTTTAGCTCCCTTGTTCACAAAAGTCCTTTGAAAAAGGAAATTGTGGATGGAACTGACTTTCTGTGTGTCAGGGAGTTGACTGGAGGAATGTATTTTGGTGAAAAAGGTCGTAAGGACAATGGCGACACAGCTTTTGACACCAATATTTATCACCGTTACGAGGTGGAGAGGATACTTCGCCTGTCATTTGAATATGCAAGGCTCAGAAGAAAACATCTTACAGTTGTTGACAAGGCCAATGTTCTGGAATCCTCACGTCTTTGGAGACAGATTGCCCAGGAGATGGCTCCTCAATATCCTGATGTGGTCACAGATTATATGTATGTGGACAATGCGGCGATGAAGTTGATAACCGGACCTAAATTCTTCGATGTCCTGGTTACCGAGAATACTTTCGGGGACATCCTTACTGATGAAGCCAGTTGTGTGTCAGGTTCGATGGGACTCCTTGCATCTGCATCAGTAGGGGAGCATACATCTGTTTTCGAGCCTATCCACGGCTCTTATCCTCAGGCAGCCGGCAAAAATATCGCCAATCCTGTAGCTACAATTCTTTCTGCAGCCTTGATGTTCGAATATGCATTCGGGCTCAAGGAGGAGGGGAAGGCAATCAGAGATGCGGTAGCAGCATCAATTGAAGCAGGGGTTGTCACGGAGGATCTTGCAGATGGTGGCCACGATTTCTCCACCGACGAAGTCGGCGAATGGATAGCGAATCTATTATAGAAAACTAATAATAAAACGAACTGATTATGGAACAGATAAACTGGGCATCCTTGGGATTCGACGCCTACAGAACAAAGACTCTTATACTTGCAAGATGGAAAGAAGGAAAATGGTCCGACATCTGGGAAACAGAAAAATTCGAATTCGACCTGGATCCTTTCACTTGCGTATTCCATTATTCCTTCGCATGCTTTGAAGGCTTGAAGGCTTTCACCCAAAAAGACGGCAAAGTGGTGTTGTTCAGACCGTTCGAGAATGCCCACAGAATCCAGAGAACGGCGCGTTTCCTTGGTCTGCCTGAACCGTCAGACGAAATGTTCATCGAGATGTGCGAACGCAGCGTGAAAGCAAACCGCGAATTCCTTCCTCCTTATGGACACGATTCATCCCTCTATGTCCGTCCTCTTCTTATGGGGATTCAACCCAAGATGCAGCTAACTCCACCGAACGATGTGCTGTTTGCAGTTATGGTAGCACCTGTAGGAAGCTATTATGGGGCCAATATGAAATCATTTTCCGGAGTCATACCTCTCAATTATGATCGTGCAGCCCCAAAGGGGTCAGGCAGTTATAAGGTGGGAGCCAATTATGCAGCGACTTTCAGACCATATCAGATTGCTCATAATCAGGGATATATGGAACTTTTATACCTCAACTCCAGCACACACGAGTATATAGACGAATTTGGATCATCCAATTTCTTCGGCATCAAGGGCAATTCTTACGTGACCCCGCTTTCAGACAGCGTGCTGCCGTCCATCACCAACAAATCCCTGCAGGAGATTGCCGCTGACCTCGGTATGACAGTAGAGAAGAGGCATATCCCTCTTGACGAATTAGCAGAATTTGATGAAGCGGGAGGATGCGGTACAGCAGTAGTAATCACCCCTATGTCACACATTGATGTGAAAGATGTTCTAGAAAATGATGAAATCAGGACCGTCTATCGTTATTGTCCAGACGGAGAGGTTGGTCCTGTAAGCACTAAACTTTACAATATGATAACAGGCATCCAGAAAGGTGAGATCGAGGATATTCACGGCTGGTGCCATGAAATCAAAGATTTCTAACTGGTTCTGCCGTCAGAGTATCTTGAAGTCGTCCGCATCGTCAAGAACGGGGAACTTCCTGCGACACTCTTCAAGATAATCAATTTTTATCTCGCCTTCCGCGACCTGCTCCTTGGAGTCAGCGCAGGAGGCGATAACTTTTCCAAAAGGGTCCAAAAGAACGCTTCCACCGTCATATCTGCAGGACGGATCAGAACCGATACGGTTGACTCCTGCCACATAGCACTGATTCTCGATGGCCCTTGCCCTCAATAGGCTGTCCCAGGCAAACCGCCTTGTTTGTGGCCAGCTTGCCACGCAGAGCATCAGGTCATAATCGCCACGATTCCGGCTCCAGACAGGGAATCTCAAGTCATAGCACACTGTTAGGAGTATCCTGACCCCTTTCCACTTCACAATCACCCTTTCCTTTCCTGATGTAAATCTTTTGTCTTCACCGGAATAGGTGAAAAGATGCCTCTTATCATAATGGAATTCTCCATCCGGACTCACGAAATAAAATCTGTTGACCTTCTCTCCACCAATCAGCTGAAGAGCTATACTTCCCGCAACGGCGCATCCCTTTTCCGATGCGATTCCTTTCATCGCCTCAAGCGTGGCAGACGGTTCCATCTCACATTCACCGTTAAAGCCGGTGGAGAACATCTCAGGCAGGATGTAAAGGTCTGCTCCGGGATTACTCCCGATGGCATCAATCATTCGTTTCACATTTGCCTCAGGCTTCGCCCATATTATATCAGATTGTATCAGAGATATTTTCATATTTTAAAATTAATTCAAGTTCGCTTTCCTGATATGGTTCGTATCAACAAAGTTACGAAAATATCGTGTCTATGCGGTACATTTGATGCTTTTTTCGATTATATTTGTAATTGATTTCGCTGGAAGTGGCGGAACTTACATTTTGTAAATTGGACAACTTAATACATTATCATTATGAAAGATTTGAAAGGTACAAAAACTGAGGCTAATCTTATGACTGCTTTTGCCGGCGAGTCACAGGCACGCAACAAATACACTTACTATGCCTCAAAGGCAAAGAAAGATGGATATGTTCAGATCGGTCAGCTTTTCGAAGAGACTGCAAATAACGAGAAAGAGCACGCAAAAATTTGGTTCAAGCTTCTTCACGGTGGTGAGGTTCCAGGAACAGAGGCCAATCTTCTTGATGCAGCTGAAGGCGAGAATTATGAGTGGACTGATATGTATGCAGGTTTCGCAAAAGAGGCTTACGAGGAAGGATTCGATGAGATAGCTGCCCTCTTCGAGAAAGTGGCTGCAATCGAGAAAATGCACGAGGAGCGTTATCGCAAACTCCTTGAGAAT
>JBJEBO010000429.1:0-7758 GCA_051870155.1 Candidatus Cryptobacteroides sp. | reverse complement strand
GAGGCATTGTCTGTCATTTCGACCGGAGGCATTGTCTGTCATTTCGACCGGAGGCATTGTCTGTCATTTCGACCGGAGGCGCGAAGCGCCGTAGTGGAGAAATCTAAAGCATCCGAAACACCCCCACCGTCCTAACCGCCTCAGCCACATCGTGAACCCTGAGAATGTCCGCCCCATTCTCCAAAGCCTTGTAATGCAGCACCTGCGTCGCTGGAAGAGCCTCCTCCGGAGTAATGCCGAAGTGTCTGTATATCATACTCTTGCGTGATACTCCTACCAACACTCTCTTCCCAAATTCGGTGAATTTGCGCAACTCCCTGAGCATCTGATAATTCTGCTCTATGTTCTTGGCAAAGCCAAACCCAGGGTCAAGAATCCATTCCCTGATTCCAGCATTCTTGGCCTTGCCATCGAATGCCCTGAAATACTCGCACACTTCTCCGGTCACATCCGCGTACTCGCAAAGGCTTTGCATAGTCTTTGGCGTGCCCCTCTTGTGCATCGCTATGAACCTCGTGCCTAATTTTCCCGCCGTCGCGAGCATATCCGGATCATCTTCTCCTGCGGATATATCATTGATTATGAACTTTTCCTGCATTGCCGACCTGCTCATTCCCAACCCTTTTTCCATAAGTTCAGCGGTTTTTGCCGCCACAGACGCAAAATAGGTGTCAACCGAAATCACCGTATCGGGAAAAGCTTTGAGAATTGCCTTCAGAGACGGTTCCAGCCTTCTCCATTCCTCATCTTCCCCCACAGGGTCGGAACCCGGTCTTGTGGAGCACGCCCCTATGTCAATGATTGACGCGCCCTCCGCAAGCATCCTGCCCGCCCTTTCTACAACTTTTGAAATATCCGCATTCCCTGCTTCGGAAAGGCATCTGCTTTCCGCGAAATAGGAATTGTCTGTAACATTGACAATTCCCATAATGTCTATCTTCCTGTCTTTGTTCAACATTATAGATAATTATTTGTTGTTTATGAAAAATGAGCCGTCACGGCAACACAAAAATAGCAAATTATTGCTTACCTTTGCAACAATGTGCTTCTGAAAACCCTCTTTTGGGGAAGTCGCCCATTTAAAAACATACTTTAATATGCTCATAGTAATAGAAGGACTCGACGGTTCCGGGAAATCAACCCAAGTGAAAAAACTCAGGAATTATCTTGAGACAAAATGTGAGAATTTGGAATACATACATTTTCCGCGTTATGACGCGGAAGTTTACGGCGACCTCATAAGCCGCTTCCTTAGAGGCGATTTCGGCACCATCGATTCCGTTCACCCTCAGCTTGTCGCCCTTCTGTTCGCTGAAGACCGTCACGGAGCAGCCCCTCGGATGAAAGAAATCCTATCCAAAGGGGGAACAGTCCTTCTGGACCGCTATGTCTATTCCAACATTGCCTATCAATGTGCAAAACTCTCCGATGAGAGCGAACGGGAAGATTTGAGGAAATGGATTTTCAATACTGAGTATGGTTCATTCTCGCTTCCGGTGCCGGACCTCAATATTTTCCTTGATGTGCCTGTGGGCTTTGTAGAGAAAAAGCTCGGTGGGTGCCGCCGGGGAGGGGATAGGGACTACCTTGAAGGAGGGCAGGACATTCACGAGGCTGACATCCGCTTTCAGAAGCGCGTGAGGGATATTTATCTGAGCCAATGCGAAATTGATGATAAATTCATTCGCGTGGATTGTTCAGATCCCGAAGGGAATATGCTTCCTCCTGACGATATTTTCGCAAAACTGAAGATTCAGATTGACTCCCTGTTTTGAGCCTCATTTCCTAAAAGGTTAGATTATGACAAAAGAGAAAAGGAACACTGGCATTTGGAACCGTTTCCGCAGGGTGTTCGCATATATTATAGGTATAATATTTTTTATGTCGGGAGTCTATAAACTCCTTGACCCTGTCGGTGCCGGTCTTGTAGTGGAAAGTTATTATGACTTTCTCCATATTGGTCTCCTTGATTTCTCGGCAAAGACTGTTGGCTTCCTCCTTGCTTTTACAGAAGCATTGGTGGGATGTGCTTTGATGACTGGAGTGTGGCGCAAACCTGTGGCCATAATTGCTTCCTCCTTCATCCTCTTTTTTACCATTATTTCGGCAATACTCCTGATTTTCAATCCACAGATGGACTGCGGATGCTTCGGACAGGTAATCTCCCTCACTCATAAGCAGACTTTTTTCAAAAACATCTTCCTCTGCGTAGCAGCAGCAATTGCCTTCCTCCCATTTATGCGTCTTGGTGTGCCAAAGGCAAGGAAATATGTCTCTTTTGCAGTTGTATCGGCATCCGTTGCCGTTTTTGCCGTCTATTCTCTTCTATATATTCCTATGAAGGATTATACGGATTTCAAGGTCGGAACCATACTCGCGGCAGCAATGGAGGAAACGGACGACTTCGAGTCAGTCTTTGTATATGAGAAAGATGGTCAGACACAGGAGTTTACTCTCGATGCGCTGCCTGATTCCACTTGGACTTTCGTGGATACGGAGGTTCGCAAGGTCGCTTCTTCCACTACTCCATCTGCCGTCCTATCTTTCTATGACTTGGAAGGGGTGTATCGGGATTCCCTCCTTGTTGACGGTCGCACCTTTGTAGTGAGCGTCTATGACACTGATGCAGTAGGACGCAGACGATGGGGAATAATTGCGTCATTTGTCCGGCGTGCAGAAGATTATGGTTACAATTCGATAGTTATTGTCTCGGGTACGCAATCATCTCTTGAAAAGTCACTTGAGAAAACTGCTATTGAAACAAGGGCTGGACTTGATGGCAGAATATATCTTTCGGATTATAAGACATTGGTCTCTTTGAACAGGTCAAACGGCGGAACAACCCTTTTCGCAGACGGAATCCTTTTGCGCAAATGGGCGTTCAGAGCATTGCCGGACGACGATGTGCTCCAGGAATATACGGAAGAGGACTTGACAGATCTGCTGATGTCCTCCTCATCCCGTGGTCGCCTCCTTTTCCAGGGTTTCCTGCTTTATGCTTTCGCGATCCTGTTGCTCCTTTAAGGAATATACAAAAAATCCCTGCATTACCTTTGGATGTAGTATTTTTCTAAATATAAGGGGCGTATTCCGGAAAAATTTCTATATTTGCAGAAAATAATGCCTCTCGGAGGCGTTTTTTCGTATTGCTTTTCCGAGGTATTGATTACGATTTGAAATATAATTAATAGTTGAAATGAAGAAAATATTGTTAATCTTGTTTGCTTTTGCATTTTCTGTAACTGTTTTTGCACAGGTTCCTGATGTGAAAGTAGAGAATGTCAAGGGCGAGGAAGTGAGTGCATCCTTCCTTCTCGAAGAGAAAACCCCAATTATCCTTTCTTTCTGGTCAACCACTTGCAAACCTTGCATTATGGAAATCGATGCAATCAACGAGAATTATCCTGATTGGATCGAAGATGTTGATTTCAGAGTGGTGACTGTTTCAACCGACGACGCCCGTTTCACTGCAAAGGCACGTTCAATGGCCCAGGGGCACGGTTGGCAGGATTTCATTCAACTTTATGACAAAAACCAGAACCTTATGCGTGCGATGAACGTAACTGTCACTCCCCAGGTCTTCGTATTGGATGCCGATGGCAAAATCGTTTACTCTCACACCGGATATGTCTCAGGATCAGAAAACGAACTTATTGAGGTGATCAAAAAACTGAAAAATAAGTAATATGAAGAAACTGTTTTCTGTATTAGTTCTTGCTGTAGCCACAACGTTTGTTGCTTTTGCACAGGAAGACGAGGATTCTGGAAAAGGAAAGACAAAAGGTTATCTGACAGGAAGTCTTGAGACTACAAACCACTTCTATGTGAATGATGAGAAAACCGGGGCGCTTGCCGGTGACGACCGCTTCGGTTCCAACAACTATCTCAAACTTGACTACTACCGTGGTAAATTCTCCGCCGGTCTTCAACTTGAGGGTTATTTCCCTGTTCTCGTCGGCTATCCGAAAGAACTGTCCAATTTCAACATCAGCAACCTCTATGTGAATTGGAGCGACAAGGACTTTACTTTCACTGCCGGTACTTTCTACGACCAATTCGGAAGCGGTTTGCTGTTCCGCAGTTGGGAAGACAGAACCCTTGGACTCAACAATGCCATTACAGGAGCCCGATTCTCCTACAACTTCAGGAATATGGTGAATTTCAAAGCGTTCTGGGGGATTCCTCGTTTTGGAATGGGCTTGTATAATGAGAATGTGGACACAAGGCTCAGAGGTGCGGACCTCAGCCTTTCAATCTCAAATATGTGCAATTGGTACCAGACTTCACTCTCTGTTGAGGGTTCCGTACTGAGCAGATATGAACCTATCAACACGGATCTTGAAGAAGAAGGTGGATCACCGAATTCCCTGGGTTATTCTGCACGAATCAATCTTGAAACCTCCGGCTTCTTTGCAAAAGCCGAATATGTCGATGCCGGCAAAAAGTATTATGCAAATCCTGCATCAGGCAGCCGCTATCTACAGAAAAAGGGAAATGCACAGCTTCTCGAATGCGGCTACAACGGTCACGGACTTGGAGTGACTCTCACGGCAAGAAGGCTTGAATGGATGAACACGGCTATAATAAGCGGCAACACATCCACATCCAACCTCACCAACTATGTGCCGGCGATGTGTACTCAATATACATATCTGCTAACAACCCTCCATCCATATAATCCTCAGACCAGCAATATCACCGGAAATTTCATCAACAGCGGTGAACTTGGAGGTCAGATTGACGTATTCTATAATTTCCGTCGTGGCACCAAGCTTGGAGGAAAGAGGGGATGGAAGCTCCACGGAAACTTCTCTACCTATTATACCATAGCAAAAGAAGGAACCTTCCAGGCTGGAAATATGCTGTTCCGCGATGTAAGTGTGGATTTCGAGAAATATTGGACAAAGAAATTCAAGACAGTTCTCCTTTGGTCTATGCAGGAATACAGCCCTTCATACGGACAGAATAAGACTACATATCTTTCCAATATTATTGTAGCTGACTTGCTCTACAAATATACTGACAAGTTCTCTACCCGCCTTGAACTCCAGTATCTCACTACCCACGAGGACCAGAAAGATTGGCTTGCCGTATTGCTTGAAGTCAATTTCGCACCTCATTGGAGCATCTTCGGAAGCGATATGGTGAACCACGGTTCTACAGGTACCCACTACTACAACGCCGGTGTGAGCTATGTCAAGTCACGCACGAGGATTTCACTTGGCTATGGTCGCTACAAGGCAGGTTATATCTGTTCAGGTGGCGTATGTCGCGCCATCCCTGCTTACACGGGAGCCAACCTCAGTATAACAACTTCATTCTAAACTGATTGAAATGAAATATAAAGCAATGTTATTTTCTGCCGTAGCTTTTATTTCGGCAGTTTCCTGTTCGGGTAACATAGATCCGAATGATTCAGGCTATGATGACGGAGTCATTACCCCTCCCTATACTATCAGTGTTGACAAGGCAGTCATAGAGGCTGATGGTGTTGATTGCGCTACATTCAAGGTTACGGATGCAAAGGGGCACGATCTCACGGACGAAGACAATTTAGGCTATCTCTATTTTATGGATGTAGCTACGGAAAAGAGGCTTGACAGGAGAAGCGTGTCTTTCAGCGCTTTCTCGGACGGAGAATACGAGTTCGTGGGTATATATCGTGGTGTGAACACTGAGAATACCGTGAAAATCAAGGCTCAGAACAGGGCAAAATATGAACTCTATCACAAGAACGTTGCAATCTATGATATCACAAGTGTGAATTGTGTGAATTGTCCTGCGATGGTAAAGGCTCTCGAAGAACTTCCTGAAGAGCAGAAAGAACATTCAATCGTGCTTGCCTGCCACTCATATTTCCAGGGCAACGATCCTTTCGCCCTTCCGGTAGGCTCGTCCGATCTCGGAAACACGCTTTTGGCAAGATTTGGTGGCACAGGTTATCCTTCAGCAATCTTCTCACTTGATGAGTTGCAGAGCGGTGCCGCTTCATCTTCATTGATTGCCAACATAAATAAACAGAGACTCGAACATCCTGCGACGATTGGAATCAAGATTTCCAATTCTTATGACAAGACTGCCGGAGAACTGACCATCAATGCTAATGCAAAGGCAAGTGCCTCAGGAACATATCAGTTCGGATATGCTGTGATGGCAGACAATGTCAGCTATCCGGAAGGATATGCGGTTGACGGAATCTACAATGATGTGGTAATCGGATGTTCATCTACCATCCTCGGTTTCTTCGACGAATCCAAACTGACTGACGAGGCATCCAAACTTCTGATTCCTAAAAATTTGAAGGAAGGAGAGGAGATGAGCCAGACATTCAAACTCACTATCAACCTCAATTCTGGTTCATCAGCATTTGCAAATTCTTCATATAAGGTGGCTGTGTTCGTGGTAAAGAATGTCGGTACATCTTATTATATGGATAATATAGCTGTATGTCCTCTCAACGGAAACGTGGACTACAAGTATAACTGATTTGAAGATGAGAAGGTTTACATATATTATGCTTTTGCCGCTATTCTTCCTTTTGGGAGCGTGCAGCGGTACCATCGATGATTCGGAAAAGGTGCCTGAGGGCGTGTTGAAAATTTTCGTTGACAAGACCTCTATTACGGCTGACGGTTCTGACTGCGCCACATTCAAGGTGATGTTCGGAAGTCAGGACGTGAGCACGGCATCTACAATGAAGCTCGTTCGTGAGTTTAACGGCGAGAAAACCGAGATGTCGCGTGGAGTAAATACTTTCACATCTGTTGTTCCAGGTGAATATGAATTTTATGCAACTTATTATTATTCAGGAGACTATGTTTCAGAGAATAAAGTAATTGTCACTGTCACTCCGACTGAAAATACTTCATCTGGATATAAGAAAGTCCTTCTCGGGATGCAGTTCACTTCTATGGGTTGCTCCAATTGTCCTGCTTTGGCAAAGGCACTTTCTGATATTAATACCAAGAGATCCGGGCAAATGGTCGTGGTTTCATTCCACGGTGATTATGGTGGAGTCGAAGACATAATGAAGACATCTTCATATTCGATGTTCTACAACTATCTTGGCTTCCAGGGACTTCCTTATTTCTCTGTAAATATGAAGAAAGGCGATCTCTCAAGTATTCAGAGCCAGATTGAAGAGGCTATGGACAAGGAATTTGCTGAATCTCCTGCCGTGTGCGGAATTGCCCTAACGACTTCTGTTTCAGACAACCGTCTCACGGCAAAAGTTTGTGTCACATCTGACATAGGTGCGGCATACCGCTACCATCTCTTCATTGTGGAAGATGGAATCCACTCAAATTATCAGGCCGGTATTTCCGGCTCTGAAGGATATACCCACAACAATGTGGTACGCCACTGCTTCTCTGATATGGTTCAGGGAATCAGACTCAATTCTGGTGATGCCCTCGTTCCTGGTGTGGAAGTTTCGGCTGAAAAGACCCTTGAACTTAATTCTGAATGGGTTGTTGACAATCTTCGAGTAGTTGCCGCTGCTATGATTTCATCCGACGGAGGAAAGACCTGGTATTGCATCAACGCTACTTCTTGCAAACTCGGCAAATCTGTGGACTATAAATAATAAGATTGAATAATGAAAAGGATTACAGATTATTTAATCGTGGCATTTGCAGTTTGTGCAGCCTTTTTTGCAACAGCTTCCTGCAGTGGAACAATTGACGACTCTGTTTCGGATACCCTTGTCCTTTCAGCAGACAAGACTATAATTACTGCAGATGGCAAGGATGTGGTGAC
>JBJEBO010000428.1:0-7850 GCA_051870155.1 Candidatus Cryptobacteroides sp. | reverse complement strand
AAGAGGGTCTTGGCGTAGTGAGTGTAGTGCTACTTTTGGCATTATCTAAAGATAAATATGATGCGGATTCAGCCTTCCTCGCAGTGAAGAAGGATGCCCCGGATATAGTAATCAGCGATGTGATGATGCCAGGCAAGTCCGGATATGACCTTTGTCGTGAGATCAAGGGCTCACTCCAGTTGTCGCACATCCCTGTAATTTTGCTTACGGCAAAGGCGAATGTGGACGACCAGGTGCAGGGACTCGATTGCGGGGCTGATGCATACGTTACAAAACCATTTGAGCCGCAATATCTTATGGCTTTGGCAAACTCCCAAATCAAGAACAGGGAGAAAATCAAATCAATGTTGTCACAGGCTACGGAGGTTGGTTCATTGGACGATAATGTGCTTTCTGAGCAGGACAATGCGTTTATGAAGGAGCTTTATGAATTGATGGAAAAGGAGTTGTCAAATGACGAACTTGATGTTACCGGAATGACGGAAAGGCTGCATATATCCAGAACCAAGTTCTATTACAAGGTGAAAGGACTCACCGGAGAGAATCCGAGCGTATTCTTCAAGAGGTATAAACTCAACCGTGCGGCCCAGCTGCTGAAGGAGCACAAATATAATATTTCAGAGATTGCAGATATGACCGGATTCAGCACATTGTCTCATTTTTCTACCAGCTTCAAGAAGCAGTTCGGAGTGTCCCCGAGTGAATATAACAAATGATTATTATAACTTTAAGAATATGAAACAGACATTTTTAAGCATTATGTGTGCATTGGTTTGCGGAGTCTGCGCCCAGGCGCAGGAGCTCGTTATGAGAATTGATGATATGGGAGCTTTCCACAGCGTAAACAAGGCTTGTGTGGACTCATATCGAAATGGTATTGCCAAGTCGGTGGAGGTGCTGTGCGTGGGCGCCTGGTTCCCTGAGGCGGTGAAAATGCTGAAGGAGAATCCGGGGCTGGATGCGGGAATCCATCTGGCAATCACAAGTGAATGGGAAAATGTAAAATGGAGACCATTGACAGATTGCCCTTCATTAGTTGATGAGAACGGATATTTTTATCCGATGATGTGGCCTAATCCGGCTTATCCTGGAATGTCTGTCCTTGAAAGGGTGGAAAGCATCAATATGGAGGAGGTGGAGCGTGAGTTCCGCGCCCAGATCGAGCTTGCAAAGAAAAATATACCTCAACTCACCCATATTTCAGGACATATGTTCTCCACTATGTTCAACAAGGAGGTGAATGAACTGACGAAGAAACTTGCAGCCGAGTACGGCCTCATCTGCACAGATGTGATGGAAGGACGGGAAATATATGGTCTGGAGGGACTCGGCTACACTGGAGAAAGTGTAACTTCAGAGGATAAGATCCGCAGTTTCATCAAGTCTCTTGAATTGATGGAACCTGGAAAGAGATATTATTTTATCGACCACCCTGCATATAATGATTGCGAGATGCAGACAGTCTATCACATCGGTTATGAAAATGTGGCTGTGGACCGCCAGGGTGTGACGGATTTCATCACCTCAGATGAAGTGAAAGCTGTGATTGAGAAACGCGGCATACGCCTTATGAGCATCGCCGACCTTGATAAATAACATCATTTTGTCATCTCGACCGAGCGAAGCGAGTGGAGAGACCTTAATTAACAATAATCTCATCAAGGAAAAGCCAGTTTGTCCTGTCCGTTCCGCGTTTTGCAGTGAAGCGGACATAACGGGCGTCGCTTTCACAAACAGTGCTGAAAGTACGGAAAAGAAGGTCGCCTGAAGCCCTTGGGATGTCGTTCAGGCTTGTGCCGGCAGGTATGAAATTCTCACCGTCTTCCGAAAGATAGATTTCTACTTTTTCCGGCATATAGATGTCGGCTCCTGCAACCTGCATAAATGTGCCTCCTACATATCTCACCGGCACTTTACTACCCAAATCAACGGTCACATCCAAATCAGAGAGGAATCCCTGCCATTTCCCGTCGCCAAATGCCCATCCGGCATAAATGCCGTCCGTGAGAGTGCCCTCTCCGACTCCTTGATATGACTTATGGTAAGGAGTGGTATAGATGACTTTAGCCCCTACTCCGAGATGATTGACGGAAGCAAGTGATTCAGGTCTTTCACCATATTCCTTTGATATGTCAAATACATTGTAACCCTTATCGCTGAGACGATCCATAGCTATTTTCACCCTTGCCTTGAAATTCTCATAATCATTGCAAGAGTCCTTGCTCCATCCCCTCTCGGCTATAGCCACTGCCCTCGGCCAATACATATATTCCGCGTGGCTGTCTTCGGTTACATACTCTGTCCAGAGATTGGCTTGAACTCCTATCAGATGATGAACTCCCTCTGCCGGAATAGCATCTTCCACAGGCTCATAACCATAGACCATCTCCAAAGGCAGATAGCCTCCGATAGATTCAGGCTCAAGGAAAGGAGCATCCTGGGCGTGGTCGAGATAACAATATTTCCCAGGACACATAATCACGTCGTTTCCACTCTTGATAGCTTGGATTCCTCCCTCCGTGCCTCTCCAAGACATTACGGTAGCACTTTGGCTCACTCCACCCTCAAGGATTTCATCCCATCCTATGATTTTACGTCCCTTTGAGGCAAGATAAGCCTCAACCCTGTGAATCATATAACTTTGGAGCTGTTCGAGAGTCTCAAGATTTTCCTCCTTCATCCTTCTCTGGCAGTCAGGACAGTCTTTCCACGATGTCTTTGCAGCTTCATCGCCTCCGATATGTATATATTCATAAGGGAAAATCTCTATCACCTCATCAAGAACCTTTTCCACGAATTCGAAAGTAGCTTCTTTTCCTATGCACATATCGCTGCCTTTATAGGGTTCTCCCGCACAACTGAGTTCAGGATAGGCTGCAAGCACTTCCTCACTATGCCCAGGCATTTCTATTTCAGGAATCACATCTATGTGCCTTTCTGCAGCATAGGCTACAAGTTCACGCAGTTCATCCTTGGTATAGAAGCCTCCGTATGCACCTGGAGTACCCATCTCAACATAATGACGGTCTCCGTTCCACCATTCCTTCCACTTTGTATATGGTCTCCAAGCGGCAAATTCAGTCAGTCGAGGCAAGGCGTCAACCTGCATCCTCCATCCTGCCCCATCAGTGAAATGGAGATGGAATTTGTTCATTTTGAAAGAAGCCATTGCATCAATCTGCTTTTTCAGGAAATCGAGGTTGCGAAAATGACGGGAGACATCGAAATGGAGACCTCTGTAGGAAAATCTCGGATAATCGTATATCTCACAGCATTGCAATACTTTTACAGATCCATCGGCTGTCATCTGGGCCAAAGTCTGCATTGCATAAAATTCGCCGGCCTCATCCGCAGAGGTGACTGTGATGCCCTTAGGGGTGATTTTTAGCCTATATCCCTCTGGATGAATGTCTTTTGTCACCCTTACAAATTTTATCTTAGGGGCATCCTCAAAATGATAGGTACCTTTTGTGATGACGGTCTCGGCTGGAGCAGGGATTATTACCGAAGGATCCTGAGCCTTTGCTTCATTGAAGAAGAGAATGAAAGATGCAGCAATAAAGCAGCATATATATTTAAAATTGCGTGTCATATAGTTATGTGTTTTCTTCTGCAAATTTATTAATCTTTAAAAAAATATGGAACCATCTCGAAAATTTCTTTCCACAAACAGTCAATTATTTAATAATTGTTCAGTTTAATTTGTATATATGTAAATTTATTTATATTTTTGTTCGAACATATTTACAAATTATGAAACTGGATCCGAACTCTTCGACACCGCTGCATCGGCAGGCCGAAGAACTTTTACGCGAAATGATTAAAGAAGAGGACTACCGAAACGGCAAACTCCTCCCCAACGAGGTTGACCTTTCTAAAAGCCTCAACATCTCAAGAAACACCTTGAGACAAGCCATTAACAAACTTGTATTTGAAGGACTTCTAATCAGAAAAAAAGGCTATGGAACCTGCGTAGCACCTCAGGATGTTATGAGCAACGCAAGGAACTGGATGAGTTTTTCACAGGAGATGGCTGCCCAGGGTATGAAGGTGCAGAATTTCGAACTGCATCTGAGTTGGAAACTTCCTCCGAAGGAAGCCTCCGCATTTTTCGGAAGCGCTCCTGAAAAGAAACTCCTTTGTCTTGAAAGACTTAGAGGAAAACCAGACCTTCCTTTCGTATTCTTTATCTCATATTTCAACCCGAACATCCCTATGTCGGTGTCTGAAGATATGAGCCGCCCTCTCTATGAAATCCTACAAAAGACCTACGGCATCAAGGTAAAGACCTCAAAAGAGCAGATTTCAGCACGCGGAGCGAGCAGTACTATAGCTGAGAAGCTTGACATCTCCGAAGGAGCACCGATTCTCGTACGCAAACGCTTTGTATTCGATGACAAAGGAACGCCTATCGAATATAACATCGGCTACTATCGCGCCGACTCTTTCACCTACTCCATAGAATGTACAAACGAATAACCGCATAACATTAATCACCAAAACAAAAGCATATAATGAGTAAAAACATTTCCAAGATTCTGCCCGTCCTTTTCGGATTTTTCGTGATGGGCTTCTGCGATGTCGTGGGAATCTCCACAAGTTATGTAAAACAGGACTTTGCACTTAGCGAGACTCTCGCAGGATTCATCCCCTCAATGGTTTTCATCTGGTTCCTTCTTCTGTCCATCCCGGCCGCAATGGCTATGAACAAGTTAGGACGAAAAAAGATGGTGCAGATCAGTAATGTTATTACATTCATCGGTATGCTCCTTCCTTTCATCAGCTACAATTTCGTCACTTGTATGTGTGCATTCGTGCTCCTCGGAGTGGGAAACACTATTCTTCAGGTGTCACTTAACCCTCTTTTGACGAATGTTGTGAAAGGAGATGCGCTAACAAGCTCACTTACGGCAGGTCAGGTAGTCAAGGCCGTTTCTTCATTCTGCGGACCTTTCATTGCAGCATTTGCGGCAAGTTCTCTCGGAAACTGGAAATACCTCTTCCCTATCTTCGCGGCAATCACCCTCCTTTCAGCTATATGGCTCCTTGCAACACCAATCAAGGAAGAGGCTCCACAGGGTGAAGCTACTTCTGCCGGAGCGGTGTTCGGTCTTCTCAAAGACAAAACCATCCTCTTCCTTTTCCTCGGTATTTTCTTCGTAGTGGGAGTGGATGTAGGAGTGAACACAGTGTCTCCAAAGCTTCTTATAGAACGCGCAGGATGGACTGTTGAGAAAGCAGGACTTGCAGCCAGCGTATATTTCATCTGCCGTACAGCAGGTGCGCTCATAGGCTCGGTTCTCCTTGCTAAATTCAATGATGTCAAATATTTCAGAATCAATATAGCCGGAGCTGTACTCTGCCTTGTCCTCCTGCTCTTTGTGCAAGGAACCATCCCTATGCTCATCCTCATAGGACTTGTAGGATTCCTCTGTTCAAGCGTATTCTCAATAATCTATTCAGCTGCCCTGAAAGCAAGACCTGACAAGGCAAACGAAATTTCAGGACTTATGATTACAGGAGTGTTCGGTGGCGCCGTAGTACCTCCCCTTATGGGTGTATGCGCAGACTTGACAGGAAGTCAGGTTGGCTCCCTCATCGTTATCGGGGTATGTCTTCTTTACCTCGTTTGGTGCTCTTTGAAATTAAAGGCTGAATAAATTACTCACCGTCTCCGTTTCCGATGAAACTCCTCATAAATGAAGTTCGAGGAATCTGTTTGTCGGACACCTGTACGAAATAATGCAGGAAGTTTAGGAGACGGTTGGCTTCGCTATATTCAGGACAATTCTTCGGCACCGTAGAAAGGATGCTTTCTGCGTGACTGCGAAGCACTGCAAATTCAATCAGATAAGCGGAATTGAAGAGCACATCGGCTTCTTCCTGATATGGATATATCCATTTCACCTCCGCTCTTCTGACATTAGGCCAGTTGGCTATGGTTTCCCTCGCCGTGAACGCCCCTTTGTTGAAATCGCGAACTATTCGCCTGAGAAGGCGGTTGTCACTGGTAGGGATACAGTTGTGGTCATCCAACGAAATGCTCATTATGGCATTTATGAAAATACGGAATTTCTCATTGTCCGGCACTTTGTAAAGAAGCTGCGGATTGAGCGCGTGGATTCCTTCTATCAAAAGGATGGATCCTTCCTCAAGACGCAGTTTCTTTCCATTATATTCACGCATTCCGGTCACAAAGTTGTATTCCGGCACTTCCACCTCTTCTCCATTGATGAGTTTAACCACGTCATTCTGGAGATATTCGTGGTCCACAGTCTCGAAATTGTCGAAATCAAACGAACCGTCCGGAAGCTTAGGAGTATCGAGCCTGTTCACGAAATAATCATCAGTGGAGAAAGAAATCGGATGGAGTCCGCAAGCCATAAGTTGGACGCTGAGCCTCTTGCAGAATGTACTTTTTCCGCTGCTTGTAGGACCTGTAATCAGAACTATCCTAACAGGTGATTCACTTCTGTAGCGTCTGTCAATTTCCTCTGCGATTTGCACTATTTTCTTTTCCTGAAGCGCCTCGGCGATTTGGATGAGGTCCGCAGCCTTTCCTTTGAGGCAGGCCCGGTTTACATCCCCCACATTGTCCAATCCCATTATCCTGTTCCACGACAATGTCTCTGCAAATATGTCGAAGGTTTTTGGCTGCTCGCGAAAAGGGGCAAGCTGTTCCGGATGATGTCTGTCAGGAACCCTGAGGAGGATTCCTCCGTAGAACGGGCTTATATCCCATATCTGCAAATATCCGGTTGATGGAACAAGGACGTCGCAATAATAATCCGGAGTACCGTCAAGAGAGTAATATTTAATATATACATCTCCGCAAGTTTCCAGGAGTTTCACCTTGTCATACTGTCCGAGAGAAGCAAATAGGTATATGGCCTCCTGGGCCTGGACATCGTGACGCTTGAACTGGATATCCTGGTCCACTATCTCCTTCATTCTTTCTCTAATCCTGTCAACATCAACTGTTTCAAGCTGTTTTCCGTCACCTTTGTCAACCACACAGAAAAATCCCTTTGATATAGGTCTGCGCATCACCACGTTTCCGCCAGGGAAAAGATCCTGGACGGCTTTGCATAGCAGGAAACAAAGTGAACGGCTATAGACATTCCTTCCGCTATAGGTGCGATAGTCCATAAATTCCACATCCCTGTTATTGAAAGCCCTGTATTTCAATCCTTGGGAGACATTGTTAACCTTTGCAGATATAATCTGGTAAGGTCTCTCGAAATCAAAGTGAGGTATCATCTCAAGCAAGGAGGTTCCTTCTTGAAATTCTTTATAAGTGCCTGTGTTTTTGCAAAATATTTTCAGCATATTTTACTATGTGGTTGATTTGTTTCGCAAACTTACACAATTTTTTCATATTCTTTATTGGAATTGAAAAGAAACATTATTTGCAACAAACAGGACATAAATTGCATCTTAATAGATATTTTGTGTATCTGGTTGTAAAAATACAATAATGAAAAATACATTTGTTTCACTCTTGATTTCAATTACTACTCTTTTCTGCGTTTCCTGCAGCCAAGGAAATCTTGATGCGGTAAATGATGGAATATCTGTAGAATGCAAATATGACATTATGCTGAATTGGGGCGTAAGCAGCGTAATAAGCAATATAGAATCACCTGCTCTTGATGAACTTGCCACTTATGCTGCGGATATTCTGCATCAGGCTCAGAAAGAGATGTTTGATGGTTCTGAGAGCAAGACTATCACCATTACAGCAACATCTGACAATCTTGAAAATGCAATAGCATCAGCTGACCAGATGGCTATTGATGAATTTGACAAGATGATCTCCGGAGCATTGGCAAAGAGAGATGAAATTTATA
>JBJEBO010000427.1:0-1676 GCA_051870155.1 Candidatus Cryptobacteroides sp. | reverse complement strand
GAGTCATATCCATAAAATACGCCATCGGGCGGGGATAGTCGATATAAAGATAAATGTCCTTGACGTTCTCGTACGAACGGATTTTTTTCACGGCTGTCTCGTGTACGGTCCACTCTTCCTTGCTGATGCAGAAGTCCGCATAGTCGATGTTGGGGTCATTGACATTTTTCAATCCTGTCATATTCACGCCGATGCGGGTATAGCCTATGTCCCTGAGCCTTTGGAACATTGCTGCCCTTTCTTCCGCCGTCGTATTGGCACAATATTCATTCCAGACATCCAGATTGATTTCCCTTATCGGGTTGTCAAGAGGCATATCATACAGCTTTTGCGCCGACTCCCAGAAAAGCGTTTTCCCTTTTTCAGAAAAAAGCCATTTCAGATTCAGCTTCGGGACAATCCTGCAATCCGGACCTCCTGCGGCCATTGATGCGTTGAGAAATTCGAGGACTGTCATTTTCGGACATCCCTTCCTGACCGGGACAAGACGGTCGGCATCGTGATAGCCGGTGATGAACCTCTCAAGGCAGGTGGGCTTGAGGTCGGCTATCATCTCTATCACATCCTGTGCGGTGTAGTCTTTCACAACTCCGCGCTTTTTCGTCAGCATCCATTCTCCTCCACCCATCGGATTGGCCAGGGCGATCAGACGTATTTGTTTTTCCGGAACAAATCTTTCCTGGCCCATACCGTAAACGGATGAGAGGATCAATCCTGCAAGAATGATTGGAATCGCCTTTCTCATAATCACTTATTGACGATTCTTACACATCTGACAGGAGCGCAGGTCGCACGAGGAACGGTCTTGGTGCCGGCCGCAGTGGCTTCACTTGAAGGATAGACCATAAAGATTTCCACCGCTCCGGTGTCTGCCGTCACGTCTTTTGTCCAGAGTGCGGAGTCGTATGTTCCGTTGTTGTTCCTTCCGCCGTTGGTAGGATTGACATAAGCCGTAGGACCGAGCATCATAGTCTGGAATACGGTCTGCAATGAGCCGAGGGCGTCGTCACCTTTCACCGCATCTATCATCTCCGCCCATTGTGACATCGTAGGTATCTCATAGCCGTCCGGACAAGGATTGACAGTCCATTCAAAACCGTTCACCGCCGTACCGGAAACCCAGGAGAAGTTGTTCGGAGCCTTGTTGAGGTTGGCTGCAGCCTGCATCTGCCAGGTCGCGGACGGAACATCCACGTTCCATTGGTAGTATGCCCCCACTCTCTGACGGAGTTCCTCGGTCGGTTCATTGTTGGAGACACGAAGTCCCAAATCGGCATAGAGATATGGGCTGCGTGCACCTAAATTCCTGTCGAGAAGATAGTAGGTGGCCGTCGGACCCTCGATGGCGTCGAGTTCGTAATACTCGAGGTTGCGGCAGTCGGCAAGGGCATTTGACATCCTGTCATACATCTGGGCGGTAGTCGAAACGGAAGCGTCGTAAAGATATTCCATCTGGTTGACCGTAGTGGTGAATGACACCGTTTCAGGATTCTCGATGTCGCCTGCTCCGTTATGCGCGAACGGCTGCAGATAATATATGGTGCCCGGTTCAAGTCCTTTGAGGCTTATGGTGAACATTCCCGTCTGCTCGTCTATCGAATTACCGTCATAGGTGTTCGGGAGATTGTCAGGCGATGTTCCCCACTTGATGCCGTATCCCGAGAGAGACGGGTCCA
>JBJEBO010000426.1:0-1677 GCA_051870155.1 Candidatus Cryptobacteroides sp. | reverse complement strand
GGGAGTTTACCTCTCTTTCAGGAAGCTTCCTATGTATTCACTCAAGGCTTTGTCTTCACAATAGATATAGCACCCTTTCTGGCCGCGGGACAAAATAGTCCTGTATGTGTTACGGATTATCCTATCAGCCAATGCATAATTGCGAGTAGTCTTGATTCCCTTCAGGGAATTGTCGGTCCGTGCCCTGGCATTGAAATCAGTCTGTACAGCACCATCCCTGAATATCAGGTCCCTACCGATTATGGCACCTACATAATCAAATTCCAGCCCTTGTGAAGTATGGATGCATCCTACCTGATCGAATGAATCTTCATCTATTGCCCAAGTATTGGTATCGCTGAAGTTCCATTGGGCCATAAAACCATCCGGAAGAATGATATCATACTGAGTCTTATTATTCTTGCTGATCCAGTCATAGCAATACCCGGCAATCATCCTGGACTTGTTTGCAATTTTGTTCTTTTCTCTCAGAGCCTCCCGCATCTTCACAGGGCTGTCAAAAATGCGGATATCATAATCCAAATTAATCTCCGTGTTTGCTGTGTTGCGAATCCCCAAAAGGAAATCGAGGAACGCGAGATAGCCGTCACTTCCATTGCATCTGAACTGAGAAACAAGGTTGATATCGCTACCATAATACAAGGTGCTGCCTTCCTTTTGCGCACACTCCTTTATCAAATCCACACTGCCTACATCAGAAGTCGTCACAATCTGGTCTTCATCAATAAAGAATACAGATACCCTTGATGCGTGTATTATTTCTCTGGTTTGGCAATCTCCAAGATTCTGGAACATACCGCTCTTCATCTGAAGCCGATGTGCCTCATCTACTATCAAGCAATCAAAGATATTCTTTCCGGCATCGACATATGATCCGGAGCCTTTGAATAAAGCCTTGATATAGCTTTGTTTATAGGCATCTCGTCTCAACTGTTCAAAATACACATTACGCGGCGCCGCATTTTTAGTAACGTAATTAGCCGTATAACCGCTTCTGATCAAGTCACAAAGCAGTTGAATGGCGACAACACTTTTACCGGTTCCCGGGCCGCCTTCCACGATGATTGTATATTTCGAATTTCCGCCTTCTTTCAAAGAATTGTGTACTAGTTTCCGGATGGTCTCAAAGGCCACTTTCTGCTCATCTATCAAATAGAATTCCCTGTTCCCTTTGAGCATTGATCCAAGGGCGTCTTGAAGAGCCTTGGCAGGTCTCAATCGGCCATCCTCTATCAGATACAAGAGATCCAAGGCGGATTTTTTGCGTACAAACTTGGAAATGAAACGTGATAGCTCCTTTGTATCATTCTCCAGAAAAACAGGAGCCATCTCCAAAGCCTCTTTGTATAGAGAGCAGTCTATATTACCCCTATTCGATTCCTTGAAATTATGAAGATATGCACAAGGGTGCAGAGAGATACCGTATTTTTCGACGCTCTCATTAAAACTCTCTATGGTCTTGGCATATGAGTAAGCCTGATATGATGGGTGAACCACAGCCCTGTTAGCGCCGCCGGTGAAGGCCGTAACGATATCGGGTCTTGAGGTTTTCCCACAAGTTTCCCATTGCTTCAACTCTATTATCACCACATTGTTATGATTCGTGTCATCAAGGCCGGAAATAAGAAAGTCGACGCGTTTGGATGTTAGAGGAATCTGATATTCAATAGCGACCTG
>JBJEBO010000425.1:0-1681 GCA_051870155.1 Candidatus Cryptobacteroides sp. | reverse complement strand
ATCTTGGCAGGTGCAGGAAGCTTACCGGAATTCAGGACGTTCGCAAGGTCAGTTGCCTCCTCGACGTCGAAGTTGCCGGTGATGGAAGAGTTACCTCCGGTAATCTCGTTCTGCACGTTAGGATAAGAATAGATGAGACCGTCGAGTACAATGGCTATCTGCCTGCCGACATTGTCCTTGGTGAGACGAGCCCAAACATTGGCGCCCTCGGCATTCATTGTCATTGATACTGAAGGATTTCCCTTGTTTACGCCGGTTCCGTCATAGGAAACCCTTGCGTCTGTGACAGCACCTCCGTCGAGCGGAGCCCTTCCGTCTCTCGTGGCAGCCTTGATGGCTACGAGCTCATAGAAGTTGCCCTGTACATACTCGGACGGCTTCACTGACCACATAGGGCGGAACTCCGGAGGGAAGATACCTTTAACTACGGAAGAATTCAGGAGTTTGTTGACAGCTGCTGTATCTGCGCCCTGTGCAAATCCGATGCAGGCGTTGCCACGGGCCTGTGAAGGCTGGAGCACTGCGAAGAGAGGATGCTGCTTCTTGAACTCCTCCATTGCCTTGGCATCATTTGCAGCATTGCCGATCTCGCTGTTGAGAAGAGAGTCAGCCTCTGCAGCTGGAGCTTCTTCTGCGACTTCTTCCCCGGCAACCTCCTCCTCTGATGACTCAGCCGCTACCATCTGTGCGAGAGCGGCATCGGCCTCTACGAGGTATGGATAAATCTCATCGTTGGTATAAGTGGTCCAGAATTCGAGGGAAGCGGTTCCCTGGAGCAGTTTCCTTACACGCTCAGGCTCCTTCACGCCAGGGAGCTCGACAAGGATACGTCCGGTGTTGCCGAGTTTCTGGATGGAAGGCTGGGTCACTCCGAAACGGTCGATACGGTTGCGGAGGACATTGAATGAATTGGCAATGGCGCTTTCCGCATTCTCCCTGATGACTGCGATGACCTCGTCGTCAGTGGACTGAGGATTGATTCTGGTGGAGAGGTCGTATGTGCCGAACACCTGCGCGAGCCTCTGTCCTCCGGAAACCTCTTTCCATGCCTGTGCGAACAGGGTGATGAAATCGTCGGTGGAATTCACGCTGCGCTGCTTTGCGAGAGCGAGGGCATTGTTGAACTCTGGAGTCTTGTTTTCTCCGGCAAGAGCGCTCACCAGATCCTCGAGCTGGACCTGAAGCATCACGTTCATACCTCCCTTGAGGTCGAGGCCGAGATTGATCTCCTTAGCCTTCACTTCTTTGAACGTGTAGCCGAAATAGACTTTTTCATTGGAAATTGAATCTACATACCAACGGTTCCTGTTCTTTGCAAGGGAATCGAGGTAATAGGCCTTGTCCGCTTCCGGAACATTGGAATATGCGGCCGACTGCACGAATTCATCCACTGCCTTCTGGGCATATTTCTCAGCCTTGCCTTCCTGAATGCTGGTGACAAGGGTGAAAGAAAGCTGCCAGATGCAGGCTATAGCGAGCAAAATCGCCACAAATTTGATTGCACCTTTACTTTGCATTGTTAATGTATTTTAATAATTTTTAGTTTCTTTAACGCAATATTCCCGTGACAAGGGCACAAAAATGCCTGTCGCGTGACATATAAGACTGCAAATTTATCTATTTTTTTCTTAGAAAGAAACTTTCTGACAGTAATTTGTTATTTTTGCATTCCTTATTTATA
>JBJEBO010000424.1:0-7876 GCA_051870155.1 Candidatus Cryptobacteroides sp. | reverse complement strand
CTGTCCTGCCTCAATCCGGGGGATGAAATCATAGTTCCGGAACCGGCATACGCCAACTATATGGCTTTTGCCATTTCCGCAGGAGCTGTCATCAAGACTGTCACATCTACTATTGAAAAGGGTTTCGCCCTTCCTCCAATCGAGGAATTCGAAGCCCTCATTACTGAAAAGACGAAGGCTGTGCTAATATGCAACCCAAACAACCCTACGGGCTATCTTTATACCCGTCAGGAAATGAACAAGATAAGGGACCTTGTTAAGAAATATGACCTTTATTGGTTCTCAGACGAGGTTTACAGGGAATTTATCTATACCGGTTCTCCATATATTTCAGCCTGCCATCTCCAGGGGATAGAAGATAACGTGGTGCTAATTGACTCCGTATCAAAGAGGTATTCTGAGTGCGGAATCAGGATAGGAACCATTGTTACCAAGAATACCAAGGTTCGTGATGCAGTTATGAAACTTTGTCAGGCCCGCCTCAGTCCTCCGCTTTTGGGACAGATTGTTGCCGAAGCTTCTATAGAAGGCACGGAGGAATATGCGGCTGAAATGTATGAGGAATATGTTGAAAGGAGAAAATGCCTGATTGACGGGTTGAACCGTATCCCAGGGGTATATTCACCTATACCTATGGGCGCATTCTATACTGTGGCAAGACTTCCGGTTGACGATGCCGAGAAGTTCTGTGCCTGGTGCCTGACTGATTTCAGTTATGAGGGTGCTACTGTGATGATGGCTCCGGCTGCGGGATTCTATACCGTGCCGGGCAAAGGAAAAGATGAAGTCAGACTTGCCTATGTGCTCAATAAAGAAGATTTGGAACACGCTCTGAAAGTTCTTGAAGAGGCTCTAAAGGCATATAATGCCCTTCAGAAATGAGAGCCTCGACTATGGAAAACAATGTGAGCAATATTTTGGATGGATTGAACAGCGAACAGAAAGCCGCTGTGTGTTGTGTTGACGGACCGGTTCTCATCGTGGCCGGTGCCGGATCTGGAAAAACCCGTGTTTTGACGGGAAGGATTGCTTATTTGCTGGAAAAAGGGGTAGCACCGGAAAGGATACTTGCCCTGACGTTTACCAAGAAAGCCGCTTCTGAGATGAAGGAGAGGATAGCGCTGATGGTGGGGGAAAGGAAGGCGAGAAAGCTTTATATGGGTACTTTCCATTCCGTTTTTATCAGGTTCCTGAGGGAGTACAGCACTTCTTTGGGCTATCCCCAGTCTTTTACGATTTATGATACGAGTGATTCCACGAGTGCCATCAAAACTTGCCTGAAGGAACTCCAGCTGGATGAGAAGATTTATAAGCCAAAGGATGTCCTCGCAAGAATTTCGATGGCAAAGAACAATCTTGTGACGGCAGAAGCATATTCCCGCAATCCAGTGGCGCTCCAGAACGATGCCGCAGCAAAGAAACCTAGGATAGGGGACATATATCGTCTATATTCTGAAAAGTGTCGTCAGGCGGGCGTTATGGATTTCGACGACATTCTTCTGAATATGAACATCCTTCTGAGGGATAATCCTCAGGCACTTGAAAGCATATCCGGACGTTTCAGTCATATAATGGTAGATGAGTATCAGGATACCAACTATGCTCAATACTTGATACTCAAGAAGTTGAGCTATATTCACAAGAATATCTGCGTGGTGGGTGACGATTCCCAATCCATTTATGCGTTCCGTGGGGCTAAGATTGAGAATATCCTGAATTTCAGGAAAGACTATCCGGAGAACAAAACATTCAGGCTTGAACATAACTATCGATCAACCAAAGTGATAGTTGAGGCAGCCAACTCCCTGATTGCGAAAAACCAGTCGAGGATTCCAAAGAATTGCTATTCCACAGGGGACGAGGGGGAGAAGATCCGCCTCATACAGGCATATACCGAACAGGAGGAAGCCCTGCTAATCGCCTCTGCAATCGTATCCAAAATGCATACTGATCATTGTGCATATCAGGATTTTGCTATTCTATACAGGGTTAATTCACAGTCAAGGGCACTTGAGGAGGCTCTTAGAAAGCGTAATCTTCCATATATTATTTATTCGGGCAACTCATTCTTCGAGAGAGCTGAGGTCAAGGATATGATGGCTTATCTGAAACTTGCCGTCAATCCGAATGATGACGAGTCTTTCAAGAGAGTTGTGAACAAACCGGCAAGGGGAATAGGGGATACCTCTCTTGCGGCACTCATAGCTGCAGCGAAGGACAGGAACAGTTCACTGATGGCTGCGGCAATCTCCGAGGGACTTGAAACCTACGGTCTAAAATCCGGGGCGATTTCCAAAATCCAGGCATTCGCAAAAATGATGGGTGGATTTTATGAGCGCTCTCTCAAGGAAGATGCACATAAAGTGGCTGTATCTCTTGCGCTTGATTCAGGACTGTTCTTATCGTTCAAGGAAGACAACAGCATTGAGGGACAGGCGAGGGCAGCCAATGTCGAGGAGCTTCTCAATAGCGTCAAAAGTTATATCGAGGAAAGGAATAGTGAATATTTCGAGGAACTTCAAGCTGACGGAAGCCTTCAGGAGGGGGCGGAATTGTCTTCGGAAGACTTCCCCGTGGTATCACTTTCGGATTATCTTGAGAATGTGTCCCTTTTGAGTGCAGTTGATATGGAAGATGACGAGGATGCAAGCAACAAGATTGCTTTGATGACGGTTCATTCTTCCAAAGGGCTGGAATTTCCTTATGTCTTTGTGGCCGGAATGGAAGAAAATATTTTCCCATCGGGAGGTTCATTCGCATCTGAAAATGAAGTGGAGGAGGAGAGGAGACTTTTTTATGTGGCTATGACCAGGGCCAAGACCTCACTCCAGCTTTCATTTGCATCCACAAGGATGAGGAACGGAAAGCACGAGTCCAATTCTCCGAGCCGATTCATTCGGGAAATAGATATGAAGTATATTGCCAATCCATTGAAAATTAATGACGATGACGATGATGAGGATGCCGTTTCCTTCGGCTCTCCAAACCGTTTTTCTTCTTATGGAGGCAGATCGTCCGCTTCTTTCTCCTCCCGTCCGTATGGAGGGGCTTCCCGTCCATCTGTTTCCTCGTCTGGAACATCAATCAGCCGCCCGTCGGTTTCCCGCCCATCAGGTTTATCCTCAGGCGCGTCAATCAGCCGCCCGTCTGCTTCCAGGCCTTCGCCAGCGAGAACTCCTGCACCGGTTGCAGATTTTGAACCAACTCCTGTAATGCAATTGAGGGCCGGTCAGAGAATCGAACACAACCGTTTTGGACTTGGATTGATAAAATCCATAAGCGGAGAGCGTGAAAATCTTAAGGCAAACATCGCATTTGACGATTATGGCGAGAAAATTCTGCTGTTGAAATATGCAAAAATCCGTGTTGTAAAAGATTAATACAACATCTTGCAGCAGTCAAAAAAAACACAGAATTTCAAAAAATAGAAAAATAAACATATAAAAAGAGAAAAGCCGGCTTACAGATGTTTCTGGAGCCGGTTCTTCCTTTTACATTTGCGGCAGTTCACAAGTAGAATCAATAAATGGTGATGATATGAAACCGAACATGAAAATCTTTGATGTATTTTCGCCCAAGGGCGATATCAAATGATTTTCATCGTGAGAGTGAGCGATAGCGAACGGCTATCATACTCTCACAAAATTTTTATAAATGTAAAAATTTTTGATAGTATGAAAAATGTGTTGAAGATTTTTGCCGCTGCGGCAATTGTTGCCACATCTGCGATTGTTCTCTTTTCCTGTGACAGATTGAAAGAGAATGGATATGGGGAATTGATGATAGATATGGAAGATTACAGGGAAATCAAGACGAGGGCGATGGAAGAAGTCCCGGAAGTTGAGGATTTTTTGCTTTCCGTAAAAGATTCAAAGGGAAATGTAATCTATTCCGGTACGTTTGGAGATTTACCGGAGTCTTTGACTGTTCCATCCGGAAGTTGCTATATCAGTGCCCGTTCCTGCGAATTTACAAAACCTAAATTCTCAACTCCTGTTTATGGAGATGATGTTTGCGTGGTGGTACCTTCAGGAAAGACTGTCACCGCTTCCCTTGTCTGTACTCAGGTGAATGCAGGCATACGCCTTAAGATTGCACAGGCATTCCTTGGCTCATATCCATCCGGTGCGCTGTTGCTCAAATCATCCGATGGGAGTCTTGCTTACAGCTATTCAGAAAAGCGTTTCGCCTATTTCCGTCCGGGAAACGTAAGCCTGATCCTGACGGAAAACGGAACCGACACAAAGTTGCTGACAAAGGAACTTTCTCCTAATGAACTTCTAACCTTGAATATAAGCGTATCGGAAAAGCCTGCTGAAAGATCTGGGATATCAATAGTTGTTGATACTACAAGGGTTTGGTCTTCAGAGGATTATGTAATAGGTGGCGGCGAGTCGGGAGGAACGGATTCAGATGATGCTTACACAGTGGAGCAGGCAAAGGAAGCTATAGGAGAGAAAGATGTGTGGGTTAAAGGTTATATAGTTGGTGGTGACCTCACTGCTTCCTCTTCCGGAATATCTTTTCAACTTCCATTCTCCTCCAGAACCAACATAGCAATTGCGTCCCGTTCATCAGTGTCATCAAAGAGTGCCTGCCTTTCAGTCAATTTGCCGTCAGGAGAAATCAGGGATGCCTTGAACCTTGTCGATAGGCCTGAATTGCTTGGCAGGATGGTATATCTAAAATGTGACATAGTTGAGTCGTATTACGGTCTTGTCGGACTCAAGAATCTTACAGATTATAAGTTGAAATAAGAAAAACATTTGTCGGGTATGGTAAAATAGATTAAATTTGCCGCCTTGAACAAAAGACAAATTATGGCGAATTTTCTCAGGCGGGTGATATCCCTGCTGGTTTTCGGCTTGCCTTGCTTATGCGCGATTTATGCTCAGAATACCGTAAAGGTATCAGGAACAGTGACTTCCTCTGATAATGGGGAATTGCTGGTTGGTGTCGTGGTAATGGCAGGTCCTTCAAACGGTGTCGTAACTGACATCGACGGAAAATATGTGATTGAAACCCTTCCGGGTACGCAACTTGTGTTCAACTGTATTGGTTTCATTGATGAAACCGTAACCGTGCCGCTTGCGCAGTCGTATGAATGCAATGTTGAAATGAAACCGGAAAACATCAAACTTGATGATGTCGTGGTGATTGCCTATGGTGTCAGAAAGAAAGGGACAGTTACAGGTTCTGTTTCTTCTGTCAAGGCAGAAAAACTCGAAAACACCCCAACAGCGGCTTTCGACCAGGCGTTGCAGGGGCAGGTGGCAGGACTTACGGTTCTTTCCAACACAGGTGAACCAAGCGCATCCGCTTCGATGACTATCAGGGGAACCAATTCCATCAATTCCGGGGTCGCGCCTCTCTATATCCTTGATGGAGTGGCGATTTCTGCATCAGATTTCAATACAATCAATCCTGCGGACATTGAAAGTATGTCTGTGCTCAAGGATGCTTCCTCCACTTCTATCTATGGTGCCAGGGCCGCTAATGGCGTGATTGTAATAACCACCAAGAGGGGTCGTACGATGGATGCTCCTAGAATCAATTATAGGATGCAGCTTGGCGTTTCCCAGTTGGCTTATGGTAAATGGGACCTTATGAATACAGAGGAGCGCATCCAATATGAAAAGGAAATCGGACTCGATGCAGGCAAGAATTATGATATATTGTCCGGAATTGACATCAACTGGGCGGAGCAGGTCTTCAATCAGGCAGCGCTGTTGCAAAATTATGAGCTTTCGGTTTCTGGAGCCAACGAACATACCAATTATTATATATCAGGAGGATATTATAATCAAGAAGGTATAGCCCTTGGTTCTGGCTTTGAGCGCTATTCTATGCGCGTCAACTTCGAACATTCAATGGCAAAGTGGTTGAAGATGGGATCCAACACAATGTTCTCATACCAGAACATTCAGCAGGCTGATGAAGGTTCTTATACACTCGTTACCCCTATTTCAGCTGCCCGTTTTATGCTTCCGTATTGGAATCCATACAAGGAAGATGGTTCTATTGCTTCCATTGAGGACGGTTCTTGGAAAGGTCAGGGACAGAACCCGATTGAATGGCTTGCCAACAACCCTCTTACTTACAAGAAATACAAAGTTATCAGCACTTTGTTTGCGGAGTCTTCCCCAATCAAAGGATTGACTCTCAAATCTCAGTTCAGCGTGGACTGGTCCCATGTCACAGGATTGGGAAAATCATATCCGAGTTATCTTCCAAACCTCGGAGAAGGAACTGCAAGCCGCAGTTCTGCTGACGGTCTCTCACTATCTGTTACGAACACTGTCAATTATGCTTTCGATATAGATGGGGACCATTCTTTCAATTTCCTCATCGGACAGGAAGGGCTCTCATATCATTATGAGAATTTCGGACTCACAACCAAGGGACAGACGAATGACAAACTCACGGATGTTTCCACAGCTACGAGGGTCACTTCCTGGTACAGTACTGCGGATTCGGATTATTCTACGGTTTCATTTTTCGGAAGGGGAGAGTATAATTATGCAGACAAGTATTATGCTGAGTTTTCCGTCAGGACTGATGCTTCTTCACGTTTCGGAAAATCTCACAGATGGGGTGCCTTCGGTTCTGCCGGTTTGATGTGGAATCTCAGGAACGAGGATTTTATGAAGGATGCCAGAAGCTGGCTTACCAATGCCAAGATATCTTTGAGTTCCGGAACATCAGGAAACTCTTCGATTCCGAATTATGAGCATCTTGCCCTTGTCTCCGGTGGACCGGACTATGTCGGAGAGGCTGGAGTCGCACCTGCCCAACCTGGAAATGAGGAACTTGGATGGGAAAAACTTTGGGCAACAAACCTCGCCTTCCATTTCGGTTTCTGGAACAGGCTCGACGTGGACCTTGAACTCTATAATAATAAGACCACCGATATGTTGATGGAAGTTCCGGTGTCATATTCTGTTTCCAACGGTTTCGGCTACAAGTGGCAAAACGTGGGCGGACTTGTCAACAGAGGTTTTGAAATCAATCTCAATGCGAGCCTCATCGCCACAAAGAATTTCCTCTGGACCGTCAATGCCAATGTCTCATACAACAGCAATGTCATCACCGAGCTTTATAATGGAGTTACAGAGTATGAGATGGCCAATACCAATACAAAACTTGTCGTGGGACATTCTCTGGGAGAGTTCTTTATCAACAGATACGCCGGGGTTAATCCGGCAAACGGTGATGCCCTTTGGTACACTAAGGACGGAGAACTTACCAATGTGCTCAGTGATGATGACAAGGTTATGATAGGGAAGTCATTCAATGCTCCTTGGCAAGGAGGCTTCGGTACCACCCTTTCCTGGAGGGGGCTTGCCCTTACTGCCCAGTTCAGTTGGGTTGCGGACAGGTGGATGATCAACAATGACCGCTTCTTCGACGAGAGCAACGGACGTTTCCAGACTTATAACCAGTCCCGCAGGCTTCTTGACAGATGGAAGGAACCCGGCGACATCACTGACATACCGCGCCACGGGGTCTATACCGAATTTGACAGCAGACTTCTTGAAGACGCTTCATTTATGAGGCTCAAGAATTTGATGCTCTCCTATTCACTTCCTTCAGACCTTCTTGCAAAGTCCGGCTTCATAAGGGGTATAAAAGTTTATGCTCAGGGACAGAATCTTCTGACATTCACAGGTTTCTCAGGTCTCGATCCTGAGAGCTCATCCAATATTTATGCGGCACAGTATCCTATGTCGCGTCAATTTACTTTCGGTCTTGACCTGTTATTCTAAGATGTTGACGACGATGAAAAAGACAATATATATATTCAATCTTGTTGCCGCTCTTGCAATAACGGCATTTTCAGCATCATCCTGCTTGAACAAATATCCGGCTGATGCCA
>JBJEBO010000423.1:0-1687 GCA_051870155.1 Candidatus Cryptobacteroides sp. | reverse complement strand
GCAAGACGCACAAACCTCACAATTACAGATAATTATAAACTTGCGAAACTTGAGATCAATATGAATAGCGAACTCATTGTCATACTCGTATCAGTGCTTGGAATCTGTGTCCTTCTGCCGGCTTTCATAGTGTGGACGGTGTCAAAGAGAAAAATTTATGAAGCAAAAAGCAGGACTGAGATAGCACTTGCAGTCCTGAAAGAAAACCCGCACGCCGACATTGACGATATTGTCAGAAAGATAACCCCTAAGATTGACTGGAGAGTGAAATTGCTGCCACTTTTATGGGTCGGTATTCTGTTCGGTATCATAGCATTTATCCTGTTGTCACTTATTTGCGTGGCGAAGTTTGCCTCTAAGCAGGGCTTTGTTTTCATCTGCTTCCTCACGGCATTATGCACTTCTGTCAGCATTCCTTCGCTCGTGTGCTATATTGTCGGGATGCGGAACAGGCGATCCGAATGACGCGGGAGGATTTCATAATGAATGTCAAGGCTGAGCAGAAACATTTACGTGTGTTTCTGCTCGGTCTTTGCGCTGACCCCCTTCTTGCTGATGACCTTGCACAGGAAACCCTGATGAAGGCATATCTTGCCTCGTCAGGATACAAGCCCAGATTCAAGTTCTCGACCTGGCTTTTGAAAATCGCCTACAACACCTATCTCGACCATCAGAAACTTTATCATATTCGCAACCGTTCCCCATTGGATGCCCTTCCGGACCGGCCGGGAGACAAAACCCCGGATTCCAACTTCGAATATCAAAAATTATATCAGGCCTTGGACACCCTCGTAGAGAAAGAACGCACAGCCGTAATGCTCTTCTATATCTATGGATTTTCGGTGAAAGAAATCTCAGGCATTATGGAGGAATCGGCGCAGGCGGTAAAGAAACAGCTTTCGAGGGCAAGGTCACATCTTAAAACACAATTGGAAGAACAATGAAACCAGACAAGAAAAGTTTTAATCGTACTAATAAGGTAGAAGATTTTATATCAGAAATGGAAAGCCATCTTCAGGATGACTCTATATTCTTGTCGAATCTTGACAGGAATCTTGATTTCGTCGAACAGGCGAAACAGCGGAATGACCGTATGGAAGCAAAGACGAAGCAACACATATTTAGGGTAATTTTATATGGGCTCATCATCTCGTCCACAATCGTCATTATGTATGTTGCATTTCGACATTCGGCAATGTATTCCGTATTTTACGCCGTCGCGTCAGCCTGTCTCTCCAGTGTCGCCATACTTATGTATGATTGGCATACAGGACTTTTCAAAAATGGTCAATAAAAATATTTCTTGTTTCTGAATGAAATTCTGATGGGGCGGGTCGAAGAAAATTCGGCCTGCCTTTTTTCTGTTTTTGTCTTTTGGGTAATTTTGCCGTAACCAAAACCTGACAGGAGATGATGACTATCGAAGCATTTGCCCACGAGATGAGAGGTGGAATTACAATCTTCTGTATCATCTGGTGTTTCCTTCTCTATCCTACAAGAAAACGAAGCCGGATGATGCATCTGCTATTCATTTCAACAATATGGCTGACCATATCCCATCTAAAAGATTCCGTTTTCATATTCGAAAATATGCCGAATTCAATTTGACAGTGCAACAGCACCATCAGGTGTAAAGTTAACCAAAACTAATCAGAATTCCTTGGGGCTTACCCCAATTCTGTTGAAC
>JBJEBO010000422.1:0-7905 GCA_051870155.1 Candidatus Cryptobacteroides sp. | reverse complement strand
CGCAGCCGGTCTCAAAGACAGGGCTAAAGCCGAGGAATTGACGGCAGAATGTGAGGCAGTGGCAGCAAAGGCCATTGAATATGAAACAGAAATTTTGAAGACGGTTAACGAAAAGATATGATGTCAGAATTTCAGGAAGCAATTCTTGCAGGCATTCCTCAGGAACTTCCAAATCCCAAACCATACGACAGTGCAATAAACCACGCGCCAAAGCGCAAGGACATCCTCAGCGCAGAGGAAAAGGTTCTTGCAATAAAGAACGCCCTGAGGTATTTCCCTCAGAAGCACCACGTAGCCCTTGCAAAAGAATTCGCACAGGAGTTGAAGGATTACGGACGCATTTATATGTACCGTTTCCGTCCTGAGTATGAGATGTATGCCCGTCCAATCGACGAATATCCGGCAAAATCCCGCCAGGCAGCCGCTATTATGGCTATGATTCAGAACAACCTCGACCCGAGGGTGGCACAGCATCCGCACGAATTAATCATATACGGAGGCAATGGAGCCATATTCCAGAACTGGGCACAATACAGGCTCACTATGCAATATCTCGCAACAATGACCGACGAGCAGACTCTCGTGATGTACTCCGGTCATCCTTTAGGACTCTTCCCAAGCCACAAAGATGCACCTCGCGTAATCGTAACTAACGGAATGGTGATTCCGAATTATTCAAAGCAGGACGATTGGGAGAGATTCAACGCCCTGGGAGTATCGCAATATGGCCAGATGACTGCAGGTTCATATATGTATATAGGTCCTCAAGGCATTGTCCACGGAACTACTATCACCGTGATGAACGCCGCTCGCAAACAATTGGCAGCCAAAGGGATTGCAGGTACGAAAGAGAATATGAAAGGTATGCTTTTCGTCACTGCGGGACTCGGAGGAATGTCCGGTGCCCAACCAAAGGCGGGAGTCATAGCGGGAGTTGTGAGCGTAATTGCTGAAATCAACCCGCTTGCAGCAGAGAAACGCTATGCCCAGGGATGGGTTGATGAACTCCACAAGGATCTTGACGAACTGATTGTCAGAATCAGGAAGGCCGTAGCAGAAAAGGAGACCGTTTCACTCGCCTACATCGGCAATGTGGTTGACCTATGGGAAAGGCTTGCGGACGAGGGCATCAATGTGGACCTCGGTTCAGACCAGACCTCGCTCCACAACCCTTGGGCAGGAGGCTATTATCCTGTAGGATACAGTTATGAAGAGTCCAAGGAAATGATGGCATCCGATCCTGAGAAATTCAAGGAGTGCGTACAGGCTTCATTGAGAAGACACGCCGCCGCCATCAACAGACTTGCAGACAAGGGAATGTATTTCTTTGACTATGGAAACGCCTTCCTCCTCGAAGCCTCAAGGGCTGGTGCGGACATAGTCAAGCCGGATGGCAAATTCCGCTATCCATCTTATGTCCAAGATATTATGGGACCGCTCTTCTTCGACTACGGCTTTGGTCCTTTCAGATGGGTATGTATGTCAGAAAATCCTGAAGACCTGGCAAAGAGCGATGCGATTGCCTTGAAAGTGCTCAGGGAAATCGCCGAAACTGCTCCGGAAGAGATCAAGGGTCAGCTTCACGACAATATCAATTGGATTGACGAGGCCGGGCGCAACCACCTCGTAGTAGGCTCCCAGGCACGTATCCTCTATGCCGACTGCGAAGGCAGAACAAAAATAGCCCTTGCATTCAATGAGGCAATCAGAAAAGGAGAAATCACTGCACCAATAGTACTCGGTCGTGACCATCACGACGTTTCCGGCACAGATTCTCCATTCAGGGAGACTTCAAACATCTACGACGGTTCTTGCTTCACGGCTGATATGGCAGTGCAGAATGTAATCGGAGACGGTTTTAGAGGCGCAACCTGGGTTTCCATCCACAACGGAGGTGGCGTAGGTTGGGGTGAGGTCATCAACGGAGGTTTCGGAATGGTAATCGACGGTTCGGAAGACTCCGACAGGCATATCCGTGAAATGCTCCTTTGGGATGTGAACAACGGAATCGCACGCAGGAGTTGGGCTCGCAATGAAGGTGCCGTATTCGCCATCAAGAGAGAGATGGAAAGAACACCGGGATTGCAGGTGACTGTGCCTAATTTTGCAGATGACGAATTGATTAGAAGAGAAACCGGTCTTTAGGAAATGAAAATAGTCTGTCTTTTAAGGTCTCTTGGAGTCGGAGGCGTGGAACGCCAGCTGACAGGTTTGGCGTCCTTTCTTAAGGAAGCAGGTCACGATGTCTGCATAATGAAATATCTCCCGGAGGACTTTTATGAAGATTTTCTAAGAGAAAAAAACATACCTGTCGTCTATATACACAAAGGTGGAGGACTGAGGGGATTGTGCAAACGAATTGGAAAATATCTTCAGGAAAACGAGACAGACCTTGTAATTTCCTTCGCGCAAAACGTAAATGTAAAAGCCTGCCTGGCAAAAAAGATGTATGGGAATTTCAAACTGATAGTTTCAGAAAGGAATTACACCCGTCATCTCTATATAACTGACAGACTGAGATTTATACTTTACAAGCACGCAGACTGGATAGTCAGCAACAATAATTCACAACACAATCTCATACAAGAAGAGTTCCCTCGATACAAAGGGAATTCTTCTTGTATTGTTAATTTCGTCGATCTTCTTCAATTTGCTCCACCTGCACACAAGTCGCCATCCAAAGTGAAAAGAATCGCGGTTACGGCAAGAATCAGTCGCAGGAAAAACATCCACGGGCTCATACGGGCGGCGAAAGTTCTGACAGACAAAGGCTATAATTTCATCATTGAGTGGTATGGGGTGACACGTGAAAGCCGGTATTTCAAGCATTGTATAAACCTCATCTCGAAATATGATTTGAACGGCGTCTTTGAGTTGAAAGCCGCCACAAGAAATGTAAAAGACATATACCACAACGCCGATGCCTTCTGTCTCCCGAGTTTCAGAGAGGGTACGTCCAATTCCATTGCAGAAGCCATCGCCTGCGGTATGCCTGTGATTTGCAGCGATGTAAGCGACAACTCCCTCTATGTCAAGGAAGGAGAGAACGGATGGCTCTTCAATCCTCACGACAGGGACAGCATAGTCTCTGCATTCATTAAAATGCTTTCAACAGATGCTGACACCGTTAAACAATATGGGGAAAGAAGCAGGGAAATAGCTCAGGAGCATCTTTCTCCGGAAAGGTTCACAAAAGAATATCTGGACCTGATAGAAAAAATCGCAGGCTCTCAGAATAACTTACAATCAGAATAGCTTACGGTCAGCATAAGACAGTTTCAGGGTCAATCCGGCAGCATTGCCATACAATTTTCCGAAATCAGCGTATGCTCCCACCCTGAACGAAAGTGGAAAATTTGTAATGCTTTGTCCAAAGTCAATCTCAAGTGCAAGAGATAGATTCCAAGGTTCGGATGCATAAGGAGAGGTACTGCCCTGATTATATTTTCCCAAATTTTTGCTGAACGTGGATTTGAACATATATGGAAGTTTGCGTGAAAACATTCCTTGGACTCCTAAATGATACGCTCTCACCCTGTTGCACACAATTCCTTTAACGATACCGTCCTCATTCGGCTCTGCAGGAATAAACAAAGGAAGTCCTATTACCCTGCCGTAATTGGTCCATCCTGAAGCATAGGTGCTATTGTTGAAATAATTGTCACAACCTCCTAAGACCACTTTTCCATAAAACGGATCCGAAGGGTCCTGATTGGCCTTTTCCTCCTCTGTTGCAGGGCGGTCGTGAGCAGGACCGGACTGCCAGGTTGTGTGGATGAACTCAAAAAGGCAGTCCGTAACAAATGCCTCGCGGTCCTTCAGGGCAAACTGAAGAGTCCACACTCCATCAGGGATATTCTGCCACCTCATACCTGAGCCGTCATCAAAAGGTTTGTCATATTGGAAGGTCATCGTGAAAGGTCTTGCCCTCCAATCTACTCTGAGACATTCCCTTCCGAGGTGGTTGCCCAGCACATTGATTTTGTCGGAGTTTGTGGCTCCCGAACCGCCGCTCCTTCCGAAAAAGATTCTCATCCAATCCTTGAATGACGATGGCTGTTCCCCCTGCGAAGGGTTCGTGCCACCCCACTGCGCCCAATGCTCCAATCCACCGCTCAAATCCACTTTCTTTCCTAATGGGATTATCAACATCAGGGACTTGTTGTGCACCATCGTCCCTTTGCAAACCCTATTGTCAATCATCTTATATTCAGCCCAATTGAACTTGAAACCGAACCATCTTCCCTTCCCTATCCATATCCAGTCCGTATTCAAGTTGATTCCGGGAAGATTACGGGCATTGCCGGTGTATATTATATCTCCCCCGGTTATTGAAAGTTCGGAAAGTTCTTTTTTACGAGGAAGCATCCCCAGATCCAGATGGAGCATTTTCCATCCTGCACTGACATATAATCTGTCAACCATTCCTAAAATGTCCCTCTTTATGTCCACACTCCCGGCGAGATTGCATCCTGTCCTGAAATAAAGACCGTTGGATGCCTCATAGCCCAGGTCGCATCCTGCCGTCAGCAGCAGAGAGGACGATTGTGGGGTCAATCCATAATTACCTGTATATGCCCAGAACGGAAGTCGGGAAGACGAAGATGCAGAGATTAGAGACGATGCATTCCAATCCACTTCCCATCCCTTTGCAGAAAGACACGTCGAAGGTTTGGAAAGCAAAAGTAAAAATAAAAGGAAAGCACTGATATAGAAGTTATTGTATTTCATCCTATTTTACAATTAAGAGCACAAAAATAATAATTATTACTTATATTGACCGATTTATTTATATATTTGTGATAATAATCCAAAAATAACTATGGTTCATAACATATCTCACTCTCCTCTCACAATTGCAATAATCAGAAATCTGATGGAGAATAAGCCTCAACTCAATCTGTCTGAAGAGGTAAAAGAAGCGATTGTAAAATGCCGCAACTACTTGGACAAAAAGATGGAAGACATCGGGCGTCCTGTTTATGGGGTTACTACCGGCTTCGGTTCTCTATGCAATATCACCATCCCGTCGGAAGATCTTTCACAACTCCAGCACAACCTTGTGATGTCGCACGCTTGCGGCACGGGAGAAACCGTTCGTCCGGAGATTGTAAGGCTGATGCTTCTTCTCAAGATCCAATCCCTTTCCTACGGGCACTCAGGAGTACAATTAATTACTGTACAGAGGCTTGTGGATATGTTCAACAACGACATCCTTCCAGTTGTATATCAACAGGGTTCCCTCGGCGCATCCGGTGACCTCGCTCCCCTCGCCCATCTTTGCCTCCCGATTATAGGTATGGGTGAAGTTATATATAAAGGAGAGAGAAGACAAGCTTCGGAACTTTGGAAAGAACTCGGTTGGGAACCTGTAAGGCTCAAATCGAAAGAAGGTCTTGCACTTCTGAACGGAACCCAGTTTATGAGTGCCAATGCCGTATGGTCCCTCATCCAGGCTGAAAGGCTTTCCAAATGGGCAGATGTCATAGGAGCGATGTCCCTTGATGCATACGATGGCAGAATCGAGCCTTTCCTTCCTCAAATACACGAGGTAAGACCACATCCGGGACAGGCGGAAACAGCAGAAAGATTCCGCAAGTTGCTCGAAGGCAGCGAAATAGGGCTACAGCCTAAAAAGCACGTCCAGGATCCATATTCCTTCCGATGTGTTCCACAGGTACACGGAGCAGCCAAAGACACTATCCGATATGTCAAATCCGTGATTGAAATAGAGATCAACAGCGTCACCGACAATCCTACAGTTTTTCCTGACGACGACCTCATCGTATCAGCAGGAAACTTCCACGGTGAGCCTATTGCAATTCCTATGGACTTCCTTGCAATCGCACTCTCCGAACTTGCAAATATCTCTGAAAGAAGGATATACAAACTTATCTCAGGCAGTCGCGGACTGCCGTCGTTCCTCGTGGCTAAACCAGGATTGAACAGCGGCTTTATGATTCCTCAATACACGGCAGCATCCATTGTCAGCCAAAGCAAAGGTCTTTGTATGCCGGCATCGGCTGATTCAATTCCATCGTCACAAGGACAGGAAGACCACGTGAGTATGGGAGCCAATGCAGCGACAAAACTTGTAAGAGTTGTGGACAACACAGAAAGAGTGCTCGGGATAGAGCTTTTCAATTCTGCCCAGGCACTCGACTTCAGAAGGCCTCTGAAGTCATCCGCAATCATAGAACAAATTTTCAGCGATTTCAGGAAAGAAGTGCCTTTCGTAAGCGACGACACCTATATGCATCCTCTCATCGAGAAGTCGGTATCATTCCTCAGACAGCATCCACTTCCTTTGTAAAGTCCTGTTCATCAAGATGAAGACACTTATCAAAAAAATTGGTTCGCTCATAGGAATCCTGCCGGAAGGCAAACTCAGGTTGCAGGGTGAGGAAATGGGAAAGGTGGAAAGCCTTGAAAACGCTTGGTTGTCAATTGAAAATGGGAGAATATCCGGATTTGGCTGTTGTGAGGAGGCAGTTTCCGGAGAGTATGATGAAGTTATTGATGCAGGGGGCGGATATGTATTGCCGACATTCTGCGATTCACATACCCACCTTGTATATGCCGGATGTCGTGATGGGGAATTCAGAGACAAAATCGCAGGGCTGTCTTATGAAGAAATTGCCGCGCGTGGAGGCGGGATCCTCAATTCCGCCGACCTGCTCCACGAAACAAATGAAGAAAGCTTGTATCAGCAGGCTATGAAGCGTGTTCGGGAAATCTCCGAAATGGGTACAGGAGCTGTTGAAATAAAAAGCGGATATGGTCTGAGGACGGAAGACGAATTGAAAATGCTTCGGGTAATCCGAAGAATCAAAGAAACGAGTGGGCTGGTCGTGAAATCCACGTTCCTTGGGGCGCACGCAGTAGGTCGCGCTTATCAGGGCAGACAAAAAGAATATGTGGACTTGGTATGCGAGGAGATGCTTCCGGAAGTAGCAAAGGAGCATCTTGCCGACTATGTGGATGTATTCTGTGACAAAGGTTTCTTTACCGTTGAAGATACGGAAAGGATTCTGCAAAAAGCTGCTTTATATGGTTTGAGACCGAAAATACACGCGAATGAGCTTGAAGTTTCAGGTGGAGTGCAGGTCGGTGTGAAATACAAAGCCTTGTCTGTAGATCATCTTGAACGGACCACTGATGCTGAAATCGAAGCATTGAGAGGAACGGACACGATGCCGACAATGCTCCCTGGAGCGTCATTTTTCCTCGGTATGCCATACGGCAGGGCAAAGGACTATATTAGAAGTGGTCTAGGAGTCGCCTTGGCTTCAGACTATAATCCCGGATCGTCTCCAAGCGGAAATATGAGGTTCGTGATGGCTCTTGGCTGCATTAAGATGCGTCTCACGCCGGAAGAGGCATTCAATGCCTGTACAATCAATTCGGCATACGCTATGGGAGTGTCCGATGAACTTGGTTCAATCACCATTGGCAAAAAAGCGAAACTAATTATTACTGAGCAGATTCCATCCCTCGCCTTCATTCCTTACAGCCACCAGACTCCTTTCATCAAACAGATAATCGGATAATCTAAATTTCGCAAATTGTACCACCTTTGAAAACTTTGTCCACAAATACCCCCATTTTTGTGGACAAAGTTACTCTTCGAGTCTTCGTGAAATTCATCTGCCCCCCGAAATGCCATTTCAGGTGTGTAGAATAGGGGTCGCCGTGCCCGGTGCGGTCAAATTTCCTTCACCGGGGCCGCTCTTTCCGAAAAATATGCCTCTGAAGGCCTTAGAATAGGGGTAGGAGTTCCCGATGAATTTCACGAGCGACTACTCTTTTGTCATCTCGACCGGTTTTGTCATCTCGACCGAGTAAAACTTTTGTCATCTCGACCGAGCAAAGCGAGTGGAGAGATCTATTTCACAACGCAAACCG
>JBJEBO010000421.1:0-1689 GCA_051870155.1 Candidatus Cryptobacteroides sp. | reverse complement strand
ATTCATTGAAATATTTCTTCTCGGAAGGCCTTGAGAATCAGGATGGAGAGGAAGTGTCCACGAGGGAGTTGAAGAAGAGTCTCCTTGAATGTGTGGCAGCAGAGGACAAACGCAAGCCTCTGACCGATGACCAGCTTGTGGAAGAAATGACGAAAAGGGGATACAAGGTCGCGCGAAGGACAATAGCCAAGTATCGCGACCAGTTGGATATACCTAAAGCACGCCTGCGCAAAGAACTTTGACGCAGGCGTGTGCCGTATTGATTTCCAGCAATCTGAATTTAGATTTTTTCACCGTAAGCCAGATCTCCTGCATCGCCCAATCCCGGGATGATGTATGAATGGCTTGTCAGTTCTTCGTCTATAGCGGCAACCCATAGAGTCACCTTGTCAGCAGGAAGAGCCTTCTTGAGATGTTCCACGGCGTCCATACTTGAAATAGGGCATACAAGATGGGTATATTCCGGTTCTCCGTCTTCGCAGAGCTTGTTGTATGCTATTTCGAGGGAGGCTCCTGTTGCAAGCATAGTGTCCGCAAGAATCAGTGTCTTACCGGTGAGTTCCGGTGCACTTGCATATTCGATGTTGATATGGAAACTGTCGCCTTTGTCATATTTCCTGTATGCAGCCACAAAGGCATTCTGGGCGTCATCGAAATAGTTGAGGATGCCCTGATGCAAAGGCAGACCGGCTCGGAGGATGGTGCCGATAACTAGTTTGTTGTCGCAAGTTCTGACATTTGCTATGCCGAGAGGGGTGACAACCTGTTTTTCGGAATAATCCAGAGTCTTGCTGATTTCATACGCGAAAATTTCACCGAGTCTTTCAAGATTTCTGCGGAATCGCATACTGTCTTTCTGAATGTCCTTGTCGCGCATCTGAGCGACAAATTTGTTGAGGACGCTATCTTTTTCCCCGAGGTTGACGAGTTTCATATATTAGATGTTTTAGATTATGCAAATATATATATTATTTTAATGTGGAATATTGTCTTTCGTCAGCAAAACTGAAAAATTTCGTGTCAGAGATTACGATATGGTCTATCAGCGAAATCTCAAACGCCTCTGCAGCTTTCTTCAAACGTTCCGTACATTTTACGTCCTCATTTCCTGGAGTGGGATCTCCTGAAGGGTGGTTGTGAACGAGGATTATTCCTGTAGCTCGTTTCTCCAATGCTTTACGGAGGATAATCCTGTTGTCGAGCACTGTTGAGTTCATTCCTCCTGTGCTAATTCTCTCTCTTGCAATGATTCTATTAGACCTGTTGAGAAATATGACCCAGCATTCCTCGTGCTGAAGACCTTTGAGTGATGGAAACATCAGGTCATTTACATTGTGTGGTGTCGTAATCCTACAGGTATCTTCCTTGTTTTTTTCTTCAAGGAAACGCCTCCCCAATTCAAGAGCCGCCTTTATTCCTACCGCTTTGTTCACCTTTATGCCCCTCGTGGCACATAATTCATCCACAGAAAGGACTGCAGCCTCCGACAATCTCCCTCCGCATCTTGTCATCAGATCCCTCGCTATTTCCAGAGCATTCCTCTCTTTCGTTCCAGTCCGTATCAGGATGGCTAAAAGTTCGGCATTGCTCAATGCCCCGGCACCTTTTGATAGCATTTTTTCCCGAGGACGCTCGTCCTCGCATAATTCTTTCATCTTCATAACGCCTATACATAATAAATGCAGTCGG
>JBJEBO010000420.1:0-7919 GCA_051870155.1 Candidatus Cryptobacteroides sp. | reverse complement strand
CAATGTTCCTGTCGATAACTTTTCAGAAATCTCGGAACCATCTTGTACAATGGGACCCAACGACGATGGTTTTATTCCGAAGGGTACTATTACCTTGACTAGAGTGGTATCTGGGAGACGGGATACATTCCTGCTCTTCAATAAAAGGGGTGTTGATTATGTGGCAACCAGCAATTACGGACCATTCTACAAGTTGCAGTCTCGAATGACTATCAATGGAATAGATTATAAATTGTAAATATACCATATTTTAGAACTATATTGTTGGATATAAAAGTTGCGCCCGACACGAATCAGGGTCTATGGATATGAAAAAATTATTTGCGATTGCGATAGTTATTATTTCTGCAATATTTGGAGCGACAAAAATGAATGCACAGGACTACTTGCTAAACTATGGTCCAGGCAGTGCATACTGGTGTGCACAACAACAGCAAATCAACAATGCAATGGCAATGCAAAATGCAATGATGGGTGCACAACTTCTAGCATATTACCGTCAGCAAGCTGCCGCAGCAACATATCATCTGATGACGAATCCGTTTCAGCCTATGCCTGGTATCGTAACAAACGACGGAGCATATATAACTCCTGATACCGTCAACGAATACCACAAGGAGGAAGTTGCTTGCGAACATTGTAATGGCGGATATAATTACAGAACAATTTATTGTGGAGGGGATAAAACTAGGCAGGTAAAAGCTATTTGCAGTTTCTGCCACGGTCGTGGATATGTGACCAAAACTGTTTGGAAATAAGCCCAAACAGACATATCTAATAAGTATCGCATAATTACATAGATAAAAGTTGCGCCCGACACATAACAGGGTATAAAGAAATGAAAAAGAAAATTATATTGGCGATTTCTGCTGTTGTATTGTCGGCAATTGCGCTTGGTGCCTTGTGTTCTTTTACATCAGTTTCCAATGCTACAGAATTGGACCCGGTATCGGTACATACCTCTTGTGAAGGAAAACATTGCTCTGGTACGGTAGGTTGTGATTGTCCAGGTTTCAAGCCAATAACTGATGGGGATGTATGGGAGCAATCATACTGTAAACATTGCGGGCATCACAAAAGATGTCATAAGTAGGAAATTTGCCCAGGAATGTTTGGGCAAATTTCAAATTCCTAAATACGTTTCAATTTCTGAATATTTCCGATAATTTGTATTAAGTATGAGAAACTTCAATACTTGTGATTGGTTTTAGAAGTATGAAAAAAATTGCAGTTACTTTTCTTGCTTGTTTATTTGAAATAATGCTGATTGCAGCACAAACGCTATCTGAGACAGAAGTTTGTGCAACTATGAATCGGGCTTTTGAATTACAAAAGGCTAAGCAATATAAGGAAGCTTTGACGGCATTCCTGACTGTAGGGGCAAACGTGAAGCCAGATAAATCTGAGGTGGAACGAAAGGTATATGTTATCAGTCAAACTATGGCGTGTTCTTGCCAATATAAATTGGGACTATATGAAGATGGTTATCAATTGGCAAAGAAACTTATCAAATGCAAATTGGAAGATGAGGAAAAGGATGACATATATTACTGTTATACGCTGAATGGCTATGAATTGGCGTGCAATCAGTTGAAGCCTGAGGAAGATGCTGATTATGACAAATGTCGGGAATTATTGTTTGAAATAGCTCCTTATGCAGATGGGCAAGTTAAAAAGAATGTGTCGCTAAGGATTCCTTTGACTTGGTTCTCTGAGGGCTTATCTCATTTTGAATCTCAACGCTTCGATAAGGCATTTCCGTGTTTTGAAAATGCCTTGAATTGTTATATGGAATTGGGCTTACTCTCAAATGCCATTACTGTTCTCAAACAATTGGGATGGATGCATAATTATACTGGGCATATCGGAGAAGCAATTGCTAATTATGAACAAGCTTTATCGTTATCCATACAGACTGCCAATGAATCCTCTCAAATGATCATTGCGGAGGAATTACTTCGTCTGAGCAAAACAATTGGTGATATGGCCAGTGTCGCCAAATACACTGAAATGATTGATTCAATTGTCGCCAATACGACTGATGACCAAGTCAAATTCGACCATTATTGTATGATTGGTCTTGATGCTCAAAATAACGGTCGTTTTCAATTGGCTGAACAATGTTTTCTCAAAGGAAAGGATATTGCGGAGATAGAGAATCCGGTCAATAAGAATGCCAATAAATATTGATATATTCTAAATTAACGGATTTGTATTTGGCATCCAAGCAATATGACAAAGCTCTGCAATATGCTGAATTGGCCTTGGAGGAGGGAAGAAAAATCAGTGACACTCCCAAAAATTATTATTGGCCATATTATTCATTTGCCCAGATATATGCCAAAATGGGAGATCGTGACAATTGCTTCATAAGTTTGGACAGTCTGTTTATGTCCGAACCATATATCGAAGAACCACGGGATATGAGTCAATTGTATTCGCTTCGTGGTATGTGTCATAGTAGTTTCAAAGAATATCAATCCGCTTTTGATGATTACAAAACAGCCGATGACCTGTTGGCCACCAAATATCCTTCTTCGGATGTGGCAAGGCTTGTTTTATTTCCTTTGCTTGGCGGTATGGAACATAAGCTTTCCCATTATTTGGAGTCGGAGTCATATTATAAAACCTATGCTGATGAAATCAAAAAGATATATGGAGAATATAGTTTGAATTTCATTGACGCACAAATATACTTGGCCAATGCCCAGGGTTTTGCAAATCATATAGAAGAAGGTTGCATGAGCTATTCTTCGGCTATCGAAAAATTGAAGGAAATTGTCAAAAAACGCCTTCCATATATGAATTCTTCTGAACGAGAGGGATTTTGGACTCCTTTGTCTTCATTGTTCACGCTAATGACTCCTTATGCTTTGCACGCCGGGTTTTTCCAGAATGAATATACAAGAACTTGCTATGATGCCCTATTATTGTCAAAAGCATTTTTGTTGAACTCGGAACGCTCTTTTTATGAAATTGTTAAGAGTGTGGGCGATGAGGATGATATGAACACTTATATGCGCATAGCATTGCTCAATGAACGTATCAAGTCGTGGGAGAAAAACTATGTTGAGAATGCTGACAGTATTGTGGTAGCATCCAACAGGGTGGCTGATTATGAAAAGCTTCTGATGAGAACGTGTAAGTCCTTGGGAGATATGACGTCTTTTATGGATATCGATTATGATGATGTGAAGCAGGCATTAAAAAAGAATGAAGTGCTGGTTGATTTCACAGATTTCGTTTCATATTCGGGGGATAGGCGATATGCCGCATACTTGATAGAGAATCAACAGGAATACCCGTTGCTTCTGCCTCTTTTTGCGGAATCAGAAATCGACTCGTTGGGTATTGGGCGTCCTGATATGTTCTATAGTAAGATCTTTGCGGATGATGTCATTAAAATCTTGTGGAGTCCTTTGGAAAAGCATTTGAAAGAGGGGACAACAGTGTATTACGTTCCATCACAGATGCTTTTCCAGGTCTGTTTGGAATCATTGCCGCTCAAAGATGGCAGCTTGCTCGGAGAGCACTACATTTTTGTGAGATTGTCATCTGCAAGGGAGTTGATGAACCTTCGTAGAGCTGATAAAAAAACTGATTTGTCTGCTGTATTATATGGCGGCTTGAAGTATGATATGGAACCGGAAGTGATGACAGAGAAAGCCCAACAATATGACTTGTCGTCATTGATGCAGATGCGTGGAGATGATATCGCGCGAGGAAAATCAGAGTTCAAGGAGTTGCCGGGTTCAAAAGTGGAAGTCGAAAAAATAGCGAACATTCTTGAACGCAATGGTTTCTCAGTGATACCATATATAGGAGTAGAGGGAACAGAAGAATCGTTTATGAATCTACACGGAAAATCTCCGAAAATTCTTCATTTGGCGACTCATGGATTTTATTATACTCCATCAGAAGCATCAGGTGTAGATTACCTTAGCGGGTATTCTGATGCGATGTTATTATCGGGTTTGATTATGGCAGGGGCCAATTCTGCGTGGAAAGGCAATGCAGTTCCTGAAGGAGTGCTTGGTGGTGTGCTTACAGCAAACAATATCTCAAGACTTGATTTGAGTGGTACTGATATGGTGGTGCTGTCGGCGTGCCAATCGGGGCTTGGGGATGCTACAGCTGAAGGTTTGTATGGATTGCAACGTGCATTCAAGAAAGCTGGAGTCGGCACTATGATTATGACATTATGGAATGTAGTTGATAAGGTTACGACTGAGTTTATGGTTAATTTCTATGAATCTCTCGTGGAGAACAAATGGGATAAGCATAAGGCTTTTAATGAGGCGAAGTCAAAATTACGGTCAAAATATCCTGACCCTTATTATTGGGCTGCATTTGTAATGTTGGATTAGTGGTAGTTGGGAATTGATAGATTGATTCGGTATAAGCATTCGGTGAACATCATTAACGAGTTGTATATGAAATGTTTTGAATACACATTTGTGGCTATTTCACTCTTTGTTTCTTTAGCTACGAATACTCCAAAATGCAATGGAAAGGAAATAACATCGATTGTCGATAGCATTGGTAGTGATTACACAGCCAATATTACGGCTATTGAAACGAAGAAAAATGAGTTGTTGGCGATTGACGACAATATCGGATTTTTCTTCTTCTCGGATGATACGGATTTACAGTCGCAGGATCCGCACGCATATTGGCTGATGAACAGAATGATGCAGATGGTTCAGTTGGTAGAGACTGCTGACGATGATTGGGCTTGGATGCTAGCGATGAATGAGAGTGTTGAAGAGTATAACAATCGCCTTGGTCGTAAGATTGGTTCTGTTGAAGCTGCATGTAATGCTATAAATGAACTTATAGATATTTACCATTCTGGTAATCAAGCAATGCTCAACACTGCAAGTTATGTGGAGTCTATTCTGATGCACTATAAAACTGTGTATGCCTATTATAGTTTTATCTCTATTATTGATGACTACCACGATGAAAGTAAATGGGATGAACATTTGAAATTCCTCTATTATCGTGAGTTCAAGGAGTGGTTCGACATACTCAATGCAGTGAATGCAATAATGTACACTTACACCTACGCCGCTGCTTTATTTTCTTCAGCCCCTATGGCCTTGAACTGGACTTTTGAGAAATGGGCAAGTGAACGTATTGCAGAATTAGAGATTGAAAGAAAAATATATCTGTCCTATAACTGGAAACCTTTTAATAGCAATGCTAAAACAGTCTCTTCCAAGATGTTCTGTGATCTGCTCGACTATTTCAAAACAAGAACGAATGAAACGGTAGTTGAAGAAATGGTTTCGGCTTATGAAGACAAGGATTATGAATACGTTAATTGGCGCATTGATGGTTTATTTGACTTCGAACAAGTTGCCGAGATGCTATCTTATTACGAAACAGCCTTGAACAATTGGCGTGAGGTACGTGAACAGATAGCCCAAATACTCCCGCAGGAAAAACAGAAATCCTATAGAGAGATAACCAGGCAAATGCACACTCGACTATATAATGATTTAGCGGGCTTGAAGGAGATTCAATACTGATGTTATGAATAAAAATATTATTAGTCGCAATAAGTAGTTGATGCTATGACTATCGAAGAAATGACAATTTCCTCAGGGAGATTTCCAGGGTCCTGCTTGAACTTGAGGGCAAAAAGATCCTGTCACATCACAATCACATAAATTTGAACCGTTGTGATAGATTCCATACAATAGACGTATCTCTATATGTGTAAAGACAAAAGAATCTATCATGAACACAAAAATCAAATCAATTCTCAATGTCACCTGGAAGGTGGGTTTGGGGCTTATCGGCGTAGGAGTCGCCGTATTCAGTATTATTCTCGTATTGGTATTTTACGATGGACGTTACGGCAGGTATGAATGGCGAGACCGCACATTGTCCGAGGATGTAGTGGTGCGTGCTTACAATGACAATACTGTACGCATTTGGAACAAGGCTACAAAAAAATATACCACAAAGAGGATTCGCTGGGTATCCGGAGATCCTTGTGAGGGAGACAGTCTGACCGTTTTCTGTGACAAGGATGGCAAGCGCGGCTATGTCAATGTCAAGACCGGCAGAATCGTAATACCAGCCAAGTATAGCAAAGCCTGGAATTTCTCCGAAGGTCTGGCGGCGGTTCTTGGTAAAGACAGCTGCATTGGATTCATCGATAAAGATAATCAGTTGGTTATTGATTATGTCATCCCATTCGAAAATGGATTTGACTACATTTTCAGAGATGGATATTGTTTTGCAACGCATAATGTTGATGGTGTTGACCACTATGCTTTGTATAGAAAGGATGGAAGCCTTGCACTTGATTGGAGCCATACCCGTATTGATAAATCTTATGGCGGATATCGCGTAGTGGGCAATGAAGAGGGATATTGGCTTGTGGATGACGAATTCAACAAGGTGTTCCCGGATGTCTATGACAGAGTCGTTCGCCCTAAGGAGAATAATGGGGTGTATATCACAAAGAATCACGTGAAACAACTTTGGGCTTATGATGGAACGGTCATCGAGCCGTTTGTGATCGACAGCACCTTCAGGCTTGAATATGATGTAATTAATGAAGACGGGGATGGATATTCCCAAGTTATGGTGGATGACATTATGGTGTACTTGGTTGACGGATGGGAAGGCTTGATGGATGCAAGGACCGGCAGAATAATAACTCCAGCCCGCTATTGGAATATCATGATGGTTTCAAAGGACCTTCTTGAGGCCGAGCTCGGTTATACCAACGAAGGTGTCATTCTTGACAAAACAGGCCGGGTTATAGGAAGGAACTGATATGCTTGTAATTCACCCATCAGATAAAACTACAGATTTTCTCCGGACACTTTATGAAGGTCGGGAGGATGTCAGACTGTTGACCGGAGGGGAGAGCCGTAAGGAACTTGGGAGCATCTTGTACCATCTGCGCCCGGGGGAGAGGGTGATGCTGCTTGGTCACGGGACGGATGCGGGGCTGTTCCGCCTTGAGGATGACGGAGAGTATCGCCTATATGTGGGTCATACTATGTCTTATGCCTTGAGGAAGCATCCTGTCATTGGCATCTGGTGTCACGCGGATCTGTTTGCTCGCAAGGAGCATCTCCACGGGCTGTTCTCCGGGATGATTGTCTCTGAAATGAAGGAGGCGCAGGAATATGACATCGTATGCTCGCAGGAAGATCTGGACCGTGAGAATGAAAATCTCGCGGAGCATCTGAGGGCATTATTTGATGATGAAGTGCCTTTTCAGGAGATACCAAAACGTATGGTGGAAATGGATACCATCCGGACGCAGCTGACGATGTTCAATTACAACAACTTTTATGTCCTATAGACTATGAAGCGGATACTATTTATATGCAGCGGCAATATGTACCGCAGCGCAGGGGCGGAGTTCATCCTGAGGAAGAAACTTGCCGATGCCGGAATCGATGATTGGATTGTCGATTCCGCAGGTACTTTGGAACTGAATCAGACCAAGCGTCCGGAGGATTTCGGGAGAATCCTTGCGGAGAAGGGCTATGATTTCGGTGGGGTGACGAAGTATGTCTATGAGGCCGATGCGGCTTCGGCGGACCTGATTCTGGTGATGGAGCCTCAGCATCAATATGCCCTCCGTGGGATTGTACCTCAGGATCAGTGGGACAAGATTCAGTTGTTTATGATGTACTGCTTTGGCAGCCGCTGCGTGCTGACCGACCCGAGCGGATTCTTCTCCGATGACCTGTATCGCGATACCAGAGATACCCTTGAAAGGGGCTGCGATGTGATAGTTGAGAAGATTTGCAACGCTATCCCTGCTTGAGCATAAGGGCAAAAGATCCTGTCATTTCTGAATTGTTGGCAAAAGGAAATATATATATTCGCAAGTAAGGCAAATAACTTAAAATTAATTGTATCTTTGTGAGTTGATAAATTTT